>JAURVS010000439.1 GCA_030655355.1 Sphingopyxis sp. | reverse complement strand
CGCCGGCATTGCCGCCGTCGCTGCGCCCGATCATGCGATAATCGACGCCGCCCGCGGTCTGGTCGCCGGTCGATGCGATCGACCAGCCGACGACGGCGCCGTAAAAGGCCGCCGCGCCTGCGGGGTCGGGGGTCATTAATTCGTACCAGATGAAGTTCGATGCCTCGGTCATTGTCGCTCTCCTCGATCTTATTGGTCAGTAATTCAGGCGGGGGAAAAATGTGCCGCGCCCTTCGGGCGTCATGTCGAGCAGGCCCCACAAGGGATCGACTAGGTCACCGGCGCGGTGGTGCTGGCCGGGGTCCTCGGGCGCAAAAGCGAGTTCGCTTGCCCAGACGTGGCGGATCGCCTCGCCATCCTTGCGGAAGACGTTGAAAATCGTCTCGTCCCAATCCTCGCCCGGCTTCATCCCGCGCTCGGCGCGCTTGGCGTCGGTCAGACGGCTGGTGTCGCCATAATAGTCGGCCGAATAGCGGCCATCGACGTCCGAGAGGAAGACGAGGTGCGGCCAGCGGCGCACCTTGGCCCAGGCTTCGAGCCGCGCGATCGGCGACTTGGCGACGATATAGAGCGGCGCGCGCTGGCCGACATGGCGCGCGCTGCCGTCGATCGCGTCGAGCAAGTGCGTGCAGCCCGGACAGGGGTTGTCGCGTTCGGATCCGAACATGAAGCTGTAGAGAATGATGCTCGGTTTATCGCCGAACAGGTCGGATAGCATCACGGCCTCGGGTCGCTGAAAGGCACCGATGCGTTCGAAGGCATAATCCTCGGGCATCGTTCCGCCGGGCGGGAGCGCGCGGCGCTTTGCCGCGACCGCCTCGATCTGGCGGCGCAGCGCGATTTCGTCGTCGAGCAACGCGGCGCGCGCGGCGCGATAGGCGGTGCTCTCGTTCGGGAAGGACAGATGTTCCATAGCCTGCTTCCTTCTGTTTCTGCTTATAGCGGGCGCCGCTGCGGCGGCTTCACATTTTTGCGCGCTGTCGCGGCGTTCACCGCGCATATCCTTTGGTCGCTTCGATCGGCGGCGCGCGAAACCCCATCGCCGCCCATGCGGTCAGCAATCGCCACATGAACTTGCCTGACGGACTTCTGTAATTGGGGATGTCGTCGGACAGTTCGACGCCATCGGGCCGGTCGCCGACGATCGTCCGCATCTCGGCCGGCGGTCGCTCGCTCTCGGGGATGCGCGCCGAATAGACGCTCAGCCAATGCCCCTTGGTGAATTCGAGCGCGATCGGGGCATTGCAGCATCGCGCGACGAAACGGCGTGTCGGCGAATCGGGCTTCAAACGATGCTCATCAAGCTGGTCCGATCCCGACAGCCAGACGACGCGATCCTTGCGAACGAGCACATAGGGGGTTCCGCCGTCGGCGCCGACCACCCCCGGCGCGCCGGGAAGCGCATCGAACGCCGCCCCGGCCGCCTGGCAGCTATGGCAATAGCAGGTCGCCGCGACGATAGGCTTGCCGCTGAGTTCGAGCCTCACCGCGCCGCATTGGCACGCTGCGATGCGTGTTTCGGTCTGACGATTGTGACGCGTGTCAGTCATCGGTTTCCCTTTTCGATCCTCCCCATCGCTGCGCGACAGGGAGGATTTGCGCGTTACGCTTCGACGATCGGGGCGAAGCCGCCGTAGATCATGCGCGTCCCGTCAAAGGGCGTGTCGCTGCCGTCGGGTTTCATCCGCTCGTCAGCCATCATCTTTTCCCAGCCCTTGGTGCGAGCCTCCTTGCTCGGCCATTCGACCCAGCTGTAGACGATGTTTTCGTCGTCCTTCTTGTGCGCGGCGCGCGCATAGTCGGTGACCTTGCCATCGGGCACGTCGTCGCCCCATGCCTCGACGACGCGTGTCGCGCCGGAGTCGATGAAGACAGCCGACATCTTCTGCGCCAGTGCCCTATAGGCTTCCTTGTTTCCTTCAGGGACGGGCACGACATAGCCGTCGAGATAGCCCATCGCGCCGCCGGCGCCCTGGTCGACGATCGTATCGAAGCCGGCAAAGATCATCCTTTTGCCGTCGAACGGCATCTCGCCGCCCATTTGCTCCATCCGGGGGTCGCTCATCATCTTTTGGGTTGCGGCGTCGCGGGTGGCCTTGTCGGGATATTCGAACCAGCTGAACACGACGGTCTCGTCGGGCTTGGCCTGAACGGCGCCCTTGAAATCATTGACCTTGCCGTCGGGAACATCGTCGCCCCACGCCTCGACCATCCGGCTCGCGCCAAATTCCCGGAACAGCGGCGCCGCATCGGCGGCATGTTTGCGATAGGCTTCCTTGTTGGCGGTCGGCACTGCGACCACAAATCCTTCTACATAGGTCATCGTCTCTCTCCATTAGGGGGTTGGGAGGGGTTTCAGGCGGCGGGTGGTCCCGCTTCTTCGCTGAAGGCTTCGAGCTGCGCGGCGAGCGCGCGCTGAAATGCGGGTCGCGCGAGGCAGCGGTCGAGATAGGCCTGCAATCGCGGCTGCTCGGCGATCAGTCCGGCTTCGACGGCTTCGCGGAGGACGGTCGCCATCGCGATGTCGGCAACGGTGAACTCGCCCGCGAGATAATGTTTGTCGCCGATCGCATCGTTGAGGCGGCCGAGCCGGCCCTGGATGAATTCGATCAGGCTGGGGCGGCGCAATTTCGCCCATTCTTCTTCGCTTGCGAAGATGTCGACATTGCCGAGTTCGAACAGCATCGGCTCGACGCTGTTATAGGCCGCGAACAGCCAGGCGAGCGTGTTTGCGCGCTGCTGCGGGTCGCGGGGCATCAACCACGCATCCTTTTCCGCAAGATGAAGCAGGATCGCGCCGCTTTCGAACAGGCGGATGCCGCCGTCGTTGAGCACCGGAACCTGCCCCCAAGGCTGGAAGAGGAAATGGTCGGCGGGGCGGTTGATCGCGCTGATCAGATGTTCGGCATAGTCGAGGCCGATTTCCTCGCACGCCCAGCGCGGGCGCAGATCGCGGACATAGCCGCGCGCGAAATCGGGGACCCAGTCGAAAGCGGTCACTTCGAGCTTGCTGTCGGGGTTCACAGGCATGGCGATGTCTCCTCGGTCTAGAGTTCAGGCAGGCAGCGGTTCGCCGACGGTGCAGTCGGCCAGATGCGCCGCCATGGCTTTCTGAAAGGCCGGGCGGTCTTTGCCGCGCGCGACATAGGCGGTCAGATTGGAATGCGGCGCCAGCAGTTCGGCACTTGCATTGCGGAGCACATCGGCCATCACGATGTCGCCGATCGAAAAATGATCTTCCAGCCAGTCGCGGTCGCCGAGCGCCTGCGACAATCGGGACAGTCGCTCTTCGGCAAAGGGTTTCGCCGCTTCGATGGCACCGGCGAGCCAGTCGGTGCCCTGTCCCTTGACGGTCAGCACGACCAGAGTCTGGATCATCGGTTCGACGCTGTTGAGCGCGGCGATCATCCAGCTGATGGCGCGCCCGCGCCCCTTCGCATCGCGCGGCAACAGGCGCTCGTCCGCTTCGCCGATGTGGATCAGGATCGACCCCGTTTCGAACAGGGTCAGATCGCCCTCCTTGTAAACCGGAACCTGGCCGAACGGCTGATCGGCAAGATAGGCGGGTGCCTTCTCCCCGAAAATGCCGCCGATCAGCCGCGTGCGATAAAGCTGCCCGATTTCCTCAAGCGCCCAGCGGACGCGGATATCCTTGATGCGGCCGCGAGCGAATTCAGGCACCGATCGGTAGGCGGTGATTTCGGGCACGGTCTCGGTTCGGGCGGACATGATCAGTTCCTCTTCCCTTTGATATAAGCGACGATCGACATCGCGTGGCCGTGGCCGAGATCGAAATCGTGCTTCAGCCAGTCGACGATCGCGGTGGCCTTGATACCGGGGGCAAGGCCGCTTTCGTCGGCCAAACCCTTGTCGATCGCGATGCTTTTCAGCTCGTCGGCCGATTTGCCGGTCTTGGTTTCGACATTGTCGAGATAGGCTTGAAAGCTCATGCGCCCGCTCCTGTCCGCAGCGGGATCAGCGTGCGGAGGCGCGGGTCGCGCAGCCACAGGCCGCCCCACAGCATCAGCCCGAGATAGACGCCGAACAGGCTGTGGCTGAACAAGGGGCTGCCGATCCGCACATGCGTGGCGATCGCGCCGCCGAGATATCCGGTGATCAGGATCGCGCCGAGGATCGCGGTGCGCGGCCATATATAGAGCAGCGTCGGGATGAGCAGCAGTCCGCCGAGCAGATACATGGTCTGAACGTCGAGCGGCCATCCAAGACCCGGCGGGCTGTATTTAATCGCCGTTTCGGGCGACACCAGCTTGAGCCCGGCGTCGAAGAGAAGGAAGAGGATCACAAGGCCGCTCAAAATGCGGCCCGTGATCAACTGGCCTTTTGCGGGGGGTGTATCGGTCATCCACTTCCTCCTCGCTGTGCTGGGTCAGGCAGCCGCTTCGGCGGGCTCGCCGGCGGGGATCGCGGTCGGGTCCATCCACATCACTTCCCAGATATGGCCGTCGGGATCCTCGAAGCTGCGGCCGTACATGAAGCCGTAATCCTGCGTCGGGGTCGGGTCGGCCTTGCCGCCTGCCTTGACCGCCTTGTCGACCTGTCCATCGACCGCCTCGCGGTTGTCGGCCGACACGCAAATCAGGACCTGCGCGGTCGTGTGCGCGTCGGGGATCGCCTTCGACGTGAAGGTCGCCCATTTTTCATGCGTCAGCAGCATGACGTGAATCGACCCTTCCTCGACGACCATGCACGCGGCGGTGTCATCGGTGAAGGCGGGGTTGTTTGCGGCGCCGACGGCCTCGTAAAAGGCTTTCGACTTTGCAAGGTCGGTAACCGGCAGGTTCAGGAAAATCATCTGGGGCATCGTCTCTCTCCTTGGGATTATGGATTGTTGGAGTCAGTATGGGCGGCGCGTGGCCGCGATGTCGTGTCGCATCATGGAGCGCCTCCGCTGCCGAACAGCATCCGGACATAACGCTTCAAATGGGTGACGGTGCCGCGCGCAATCGCCGGATCGTTCGTCGTTTTCGCCAGAACGAAGGCGCCCTGCAGCACCGACTGGACATGTTGGGCCAAGCCGATCGCGGTGACATCGTCGGGAACGCCATAAAGGTCCATCGCCGCCTGGATGTCGGGGGCGAGCGCTTGGCAATAGGCGTTGATGCTTGCCTCGCACGCGGCGCGGATGCGGTCGTTCGTCGCATAGGCTTCCTGCACCATCGTGCCGACGAAGCAGGTGTAATCTTCGGTCGGACCGTCGAGCATCGACAGGCGGAAATCGATATGGCCGAGCAATCGGTCGAGCGGGTCGTCGAGCCGGACGTGCGGTGCCAGTTCGAACATCGGCCGCGCGCGTTCGGTCCATCCCTCGGCCGCCGCGACCGCGAGATCTTCCTTCGATGCGAAGTGATGGAAGAAGGCGCCCTTGGTCACCCCGGCAGCGGCGCAAATCTGATCGACTGACGTTGCCGAATAGCCCTGCTTGCGAACCGTCGCATGCGCCGCAGCGATCAGCTTCGCACGCGCGCTGCCCCGTGGGGCGCGGGGCAAAGGCGTTTGGGGGGTGGCCTGATTCGGGTTCATGCGACTCGACATACCGACTAGTTGGTATGTTGTCAAATATACCGCCACCGACTGCACCAAAGCGGTAGCAAAAAGACTCGACCTTCCCGCCGCTTGGCTTAATGACCGCCGGAACAAAGGGGGCACATGAGCGATGCTTCGAGGGGATTATGGTCGCAATCGTTTCCACCGTTGCTTATCTGGGCATCGACGCGCGCGGGGTCGAAGTGCAGTGCCAGCTGACCCCGGGTACGCCGCGCTTTGTCGTCGTCGGCCTGCCCGACAAGGCGGTCGGGGAAAGCCGCGAGCGCGTGCGCGCCGCGATTGCCGCAATCGGACTGTCGCTTCCGCCGAAGGTCATCACCGTCAATCTGTCGCCTGCGGACCTGCCCAAGGAAGGTTCGCATTATGATCTGCCGATCGCGCTCGCTTTGCTCGGCGCGATGGGGGTGATCGACGCCGAGACGCTGGCGTCTTACGTCGTGGTTGGCGAGCTCGGGCTCGATGGGCGCGTCGCGGCATCGCCGGGCGTATTGCTTGCCGCGATCCATGCGGGAAGCGTCGAGCGCGGACTGATCTGCCCCGCGGCGCAAGGCCCCGAAGCGGCGTGGGCGGGGAATGTCGAGGTACTCGGCGCGCCCGACCTTTTGTCGCTGCTGAGCCATTTCCGGGGCAGCGCCTTGCTGGCGCCGCCGGTGCCGGGCGAAGTCGAGGAAGCCGTCCGCACCGCCGACCTGTCGCAGGTCAAGGGGCAGGAGACGGCCAAGCGCGCGCTCGAGATCGCGGCCGCCGGGGCGCATAATCTAATGATGTCGGGGCCGCCGGGGGCGGGCAAGTCGCTGATGGCGGCGTGCATGCCCGGAATCTTGCCCGACCTCACGCCGGCGGAGGCGCTCGAAGTGTCGATGATTGCCTCGGTCGCGGGCGGGCTCGAGGGCGGGCGGCTGGTCCGCGCGCGGCCGTTTCGCAGCCCGCATCATTCGGCGTCGATGCCTGCGCTCGTCGGTGGCGGGCTGCGCGTTCGGCCGGGCGAGGTCAGCCTTGCGCATCTCGGCGTGCTGTTTCTCGACGAATTGCCCGAATTTCAGCGCGGCGTGCTCGATTCGCTGCGCCAGCCGCTCGAGACGGGCGAGGTCAGCGTCGCGCGCGCCAATGCGCATGTCACATTCCCCGCGCGCGTCCAGCTGGTCGCGGCGATGAACCCGTGCCGCTGCGGTCATCTCGGCGATCCCGCGCTCGCGTGCAGCCGCGCGCCGCGCTGCGCCGTCGATTATCAGGCGAAGCTGTCGGGCCCGTTGCTCGACCGCATCGATCTGCACGTCGAGGTGCAGGCGGTGAGCGCCGCCGATCTTGTCCTGCCGCCGCCCGCCGAGGGCAGCGCCGAGGTTGCAGCGCGCGTTGCCGCGGCGCGCCATGTCCAGACCGCGCGCTATGTGGGACACAAAGCGCGAACCAATGCCGAGATCGATGGCGAACTGCTCGAAGCCGTTGCGACTCCCGACGAGGTCGGGCGCAAATTGCTGGCGCAAGCGGCCGAGGCGATGCGGCTGTCGGCGCGCGGCTATACGCGGATCCTGCGCGTCGCGCGGACGATCGCTGATCTTGCCGGTGCGGCAGATATCGGGCGCATTCATATCGCCGAGGCCTTGAGCTATCGGCGTCAGGCACCGAGGAACTGATGCCGATGGATCCCGATATCGTCTTTGAAGCCGTCATCATCGAATGGCGCGGCCCGGCGCCCTTTCTGTTCGCCGCCGTGCCGGACGAGCATGTCGGCGCGATCCGCCATGCCGCAATGACCGAAAGCTACGGCTGGGGCGTCGTTCCGGTCGTGGCGATCGTCGGTGACAGTGAATTTGCGACCTCGCTCTTCCCGCGCGACGGCGGATATCTTTTGCCGGTCAAGGTCGCGGTGCAGAAATCGGCGCGCGTCGGTCTCGGCGACCGGATCCATGTCAGAATGCGGGTCGGCCGACCCGGTCGGCGCTGAAGCGCGGCTGAGACGATGGTAAAGATTTTCGAACCTATTGCTGCGATAGCCTCCGCATGACTGCGGCGAGCAACTTTCTTGCGACCCTGTGCAGCCGGCTCGGGCTGGGGCTGGCGGTGCTTGTTCTCGCGCTGTGGGCGCCGCGCGCAATGGCGGTGCCGCTCGATCTCGAAACGGGCGTTTGCCATGCGACAAGCGGTGTCGGTGTCCCCGATGGCAAGCTGTCGCCGCAGCGCTTTTCGTGCAGTGGCACCCCCACCGCCTATCAACAGGGCAGCCTCTGGCTTCGCGCGCCGCTGGATGGGCCCGAAGCGCAGCGCGGCGATGTCGCGCTGATGGTGCATCAGTCGCGGTTCGACCGGCTCGCAGTGGGTTTTTCCTATGCCGATGGCGTGACGCGCTGGGAGCATGTGGAGGCGGGCGACTATGGCTCGCACTGGCGTGTCGGGGGGCAGATCCTGTTTGATGCACCCGACCGCAGCGCGCCGCTCACATCGGTGACGATGCGCTTCGACCGGCTTGCCAGTCATCAACTGCTCCACGCACGGATGGTCCCCAAGGCGAAGGCGGGAATGCAGTCGGCGGGGATGGCCGCCGCGGTCGGC
>JAURVS010000468.1 GCA_030655355.1 Sphingopyxis sp. | reverse complement strand
GAATGAGTTTGGTGAGGTCGTCGGCATCGAGAATCCGATCGGCAAGGTGCTGGTCGACTTTGTGCTGGACGAGGGTCCGGACACGATCACCCTCCGCGAAGATGCCCAGCAGGCCATCGGGCAAGCCATGTCTGCCGGCGGCCAGTCCATCCCCGCTCCGGTGATGGTGCAGCTCTCGCGAGCCCTCGTTTCGACCATGAACCTGCCGACATCGGACAAGAAGCGCATCATGGGCGCCTACGATCAGATGGAGCAGGCCGCTCAGCAGCCGAACCCGATGCAGGAGCAGGCGGTTCAGATCGAGCTGGCGCAGGGTGCCGCGAAGGTCAAGGAAACCGAGGCGAGCGCGGTTCTGAAAATGTCTCAGGCCGGGCAGGCACAGCAGCCTCAAGCGGGCAGCCCCGTGGAATCGCCCCTGCGCCCCGAAGAAATCGCGGAGATGGTGGCCAAGATCGACGAGATCCGCGCCAACACCATCCTGAAGGACGCTCAGGCCCACAAGGTGCGGACCGAGGCGAACCTTGCCCCTCTGGAGCTTATGCAGCGCGCCAATGCCGATCGCATGCGCGCTACCCAGCCCACCAATTCGTATTTCGCCGCGCAGTAGCGCGCAGTTTTCGCCTTCCGAGTGGGCGCATCGCTCGGGCTTCGGCGTTCTCCCGGCCGATTACGGGGGCTCGTAACCGCACCGACGCACAGGTGGGACAATGCCAGACTTGGAAGACGAGATTTTCGCCGAGGCAACCGCCTCGGTGCCGGAAACCCATGTGGAATCGCAACCCACAGCGCCAGTCGCGGCGCCGGCCAGCGTAGCCGATGAGGTCAGCCCCGCACCAGGAGCTCTCACTCCGGAACAGCAGCCTGAGGCCCGCCAGAGCGGCGGCGATCTCAGTGTGGCGCTGCGCCAGGAGCGGGAGGAGCGGAAGCGCCTGCAAGCACAGATGCTCGAACTTATGGAGCGTGTGGCGCCGAAGGCCCCTCAGCCAGCGGCTAAGAGCAAAGAGCAAGAGGCTCGGGATGCGGATGAAGCGGTCAACGCGCTTCTTGCCGACCCGGCTGCATGGCTCAAATCACAGCTCGACAGCCAGCTCAGTGAGAAACTGACCCCGGTCAGCGACGAGCTTTACCAGACCAAGAAGACGCTTTCCGAGCGCTGGGCGGTCCGGGAGTTCGGCCTCGAACGGGTCAAGGAAGCCTATTCCGCATTGGAGCAGGCCATTGCCACCGGCGCCCTCTCTCAGGAAGGCGTCGAGGCGACACTGAGGAAATCTCCCGACCCAGCCGGCGAAATTCTGGGGTGGTTCGATAACCAGCCGGCCAACGCAGAAAAGCGGCTCCGCGAGAAGATTCTCGAAGAACTGCGCGCCTCCGGGGAAATCCCCGTCGCGCCTGCGGCCAACGGCAACAACCCACCCTCTCCAATCCCGTCGCTTCCGTCTCTCAACCGCGCGGTCGGCAATGCCGGGGCACCGCAAAGCGGCTCCATCTCGGACGACGACATTTTCAACTCAGCCCCGGCCTTCGGCAAACGAAAGGCCTAATCCATGCCCGTCATGACCCCTCCGGACAATCTTGTCGTCCAGAAATGGCGCAAGTCCGTATGGCGCGATTATCAGCGCAACAACCTGTTCTCCGAGTTTATGGGGAACGGCAATACCGCAGTCATCCACCGCATCTATGAGCTGAAGGATGAAGGCGAAGAGGTCACGATCCCGCTCTTCATGCTGCCGCAAGCCGGTGGTGTGTCGGGCGATCAGACCCTCGTCGGCAACGAGCACGACCTGAAGCACTACGGGTGGAAGGTCCGCATCGACTGGTGGCGCGATGCCGTCCTGCTGAACAAGAAGCAGCAGCGCCGGTCCGTCGTCGATCAGATGGAGGAGGTTCGCCCTGCGCTCACGCAGATCGCAGCGAACAAGCTCCGCGACGACGTCATTCGCGGCTTCCACAACGTCGGTCAGGCTGAACTCGGCACGACCCTCGACACCGCGAACGTCAACGGCATCTACTACCCCTATGCCACGACGGGCCAGAAGAACACCTGGCACACCGCCAACATCGATCGGGTCGTCTACGGCAACCTGCGCAGCAACTACGTCACCAACGACCACGCTGCGTCGCTGCTGAACGTCGACAACACCGCGGACAAGTTCCTCGGCAAGTCGGCGAAGATGATGAAGCGGATGGCCAAGCGTGCCAAGCCGCATCTGTCGCCGATCACTGTCGAGGGCGGCCGCGAGTATTTCGGCATCTTCGTCGGCTCCAACCTCTTCCGCGACTTCGCTGCGGATCCGGAGGTCGTCGCCGCCAACAAGGATGCCCGCGCTCGCGGCGTGGACAGCAACCCGATCTTCCAAGATGGCGACCTCATCCTGAACGGGGTTTGGGTGCGAGAGATCCCCGAAATGGATGATCTCGCGACCATCACCGGAGCGGGAGCCGGCGCCATCAACGTTGCCCCGGCATGGCTCGTGGGCCGCCAGGCCATGGGCTACGCGGTTGGTGAGCTGCCCAAGCCCACCGAGCGCAAGGAAGACGACTACGGCTTCGTCATCGGGCGCGGCATCGAGACGATCTACGGCATCGGTAAGTCGCAGTTCCGCAACCGCGAGCTCGGCGAAACCTCCCCGATCAAGGATTGGGGTGTCGTGACCGGATTCTTCGCCAGCGTCGACGACGCGTGATCAATCGGGGCGGTCTTCGGGCCGCCCTTTTCCATTCCCGGAAAGGAACCTCCAATGGCCTTTTTCCTGATCGACGCGAACAAGCCGTTCCCGTCGCCCCCCAACCCGCAGCCGATTTCGGCCGGCGTCGTCTACGAGACAACGTCGAAGTTCGTCCTCGATAACGCCGCCGTCTCCGGCGATGTCATCCCAATGATCCCGGTCCCGGCGCGCTCGCGGGTGGTCGAGTTGATTGCGGGCTGCATCGCACAGGGCGCCACGATCGCGATCGGAGACGGGGTCGACCCCGATCGCTACGTCACCTCCGGGGCGGTCGCTGCCGCGGCTGTGGTCCGCATCAACGCGGCCACGGCATTCGGCTACGTCTACCCGGCGGCGGACACGATCGATGTCGTTCTGGGCGCTACGCCAACCGATGGCGGCACGATCTACGTGTCCGCCAAGTACGTGATCGAGTGAGGCCCGTCATGGCCAAGATCACGTACAACGGAGAGAGCGAAAGCATCTCCTGGCATGGCGTCGCCATGACCAAGGGCAAAGCGGTCGAGACCGACAACGCCGAACTTCTGAAGGCTGCCGACAAGCATCCCCTGTTCACCGTCTCCAAGGCGCGGGCTGAAAAGCCGGCGACGACTGACGATGAAACGGATGTGCCGGTAGTCGACAAGGCAACGGCCGGCGGTGCCAAGGCGAAAGCCGATGGCAAGCCGCGCAACGTCCCGGCGGCCTACAGGAACAAGCCCGAGGGTGACCGCTGGCTTGTTGCCTATGACGGCGAGCCCTCATCTGAGGTCGACGAGGCTCACGATGAGAGTGAGGCCTGATAATGCCTAAGACCCGCGCCGAACTCGTCAACAAGGCCATTTCCCTGTTGCAGCAGGAGGGCGCGGGTCAATCCATCGACACTGAGGATTTCCAGACGTTCGATGATGCGGTAGAACCGTTGCTAGCCGAGCTTTCGTTTGCCCATATCATCACTGTTGGCGATGTTGAGGCGATCGACGATGCAGTGTTTCTGCCGCTCGCGCGTCTCCTGATGAATGAGGCTGGCGAGGATTTCGGGCGCCCGACAGATCCGGCATTTCGTCAGGAGAACGAGAACCGCATCCGACGAGTCCTCGCTGGGGAGCCTCTCTATACCCCTGCGCGGGTTGAATATTTCTAGCTATGGTCGCCGTCCCTTTCCCGACCTCATCCGCGAGGGGCAAGTTCGCGGAAAGCGGCGGCCGTCTCATCAACGCCTATGCTGAGAGGCTTGGCGACAAGCGCATCAAGATCAGCCGCGTCCCAGGCGTGCGGTCGATCGTAGAGGTCGCGGACTATACGCACTGCCGCGGCGCGATTGAGATCAACGGCGTGGTGCTCGCGGCGCTCGATGAGCGGCTGGTAACGATCACGCTGAGCGGCGGCAACTTCATCGTCAACAATATTGGGGCGTTCTCCGGCTCCGAGACGGTCTATTTCGCGAGAAATAACAAAAGCCCAACGCCGGACATCGTCGCTGTGACAGATGGCACGGCGTTCATCGTCGATATGGGAACGGGCGCCTCGTCCTATCCTGATGGCGATGTGGGGTCGCCCAACTCGGTTTGCTTCATCGGCGGATATTTCGTTTTCAGCTACGGCAATGCTCGCATGCGGGCGTCCGGTCTGAACGACACCACGATCAACACCCTCGATACGGCATTTGCCGAGAGCAAGCCTGATGGGCTGCTCCGGGTCGTAGCGCTTGGCAGCAACCTCTATGCATGCGGGCCGCAGACGATCGAGATATGGCGCAATACCGGCAATGCGACGGGTTTCCCGTTCTCGTTCCTCGACACGATCAACCGCGGCATTGCCAGCGCTGATGCCATCGCGGGTTCTGAGAACGATTGGTCGAACGTCCTGCAGTTCGCGGGAAGCGACAACGTCGCCTACCGCATCAACGGACCCAATGCCGAGCCAATTTCAAACCCATCGGTAAGCAAGGATCTAGAGCGTCTGGCGGACAAGAGCACGCTGCGATCTGTCGTCTACGCCCATGAGGGGCATTCCGTCTGGTGCCTCTCCTGCGCGGATTGGACATGGTGTTCCGACGTTTCGACCAACGAATGGTTCGAGCGCGCTAGCTACGGCGTGGACGCCTTCCGGGTTTCCGCTTCCGTCAAGTGCTTCGGCTCCTGGGTTATGGGCGACAGCCTTACCGGCAAGTTCGGCGTTGTTGACCCTGATTACGGTTACGAGTTCGGCGACCCGCTGATCTTGACCGTGGTCTCCTCGACCATGACGGGCTTCCCGTCTCGGGCTGTGTTGTCCCGGCTGAATCTCGACATCATGTCGGGCGTCGGCATGGCAGCTGGTGCCGACCCGATCGAGACCGCTCCACAGGTGGCGATGTCGGTCTCGCACGATGGCGGCGTGGTCTTCGGCAATCCGCGACTTCGAGAGATCGGCCAGCAGGGCAAGTACAAGAAAACCGTCCGGTACAACCGGCTGGGCACTGCCTCAGCCAAAGGCGCTCAGATCAAGCTCGTTTACTCTGACCCGCCGCCGTTCTCGCTCTTCAGCGGGGATATCAAGGTGGGGGCTCGTGGCTGATGGCATCGCTTGAGACGCTCCCAGCATGGCAAGACCCGGTTCTGACGCGGGGCGGCACCTCTCTCGAACAGAACTACTACGCCTTCCTGAAGAGCATTGTTGCCGTCGTCGCGGACCTCACTGCCCGTACCGAGATGGTGACGAGCACCACGACGCCAACGACCGCGGACATTACGGCCGGTCAATCCCGCATCTGGAAGAACACAGGCGCCGGCACCGTGCGCCTGTATGTCAATGACGGCGGGGTGCTGAAGAGCACTCTGCTGAGCTGAAGGAAAACTGACATGGCCTCAGCGCATGGCGCACGAGTAGGTGCAATGTGGGGCACCGACCTCCTGCAGGGCAACGAGGGCCGCGTTCTCGGTGAGCTTGGGCAGGGTTATGACGCTGCTCAGGGGTTCCTCGGCCAGGCTGGTGGGCTCTACGGCGGCATGGCCGCGCAGGGACAGCAGGGCCTCGACCAGTACAAGAACCTGACGCTTGGCAGCGGCGAAGACATTCAACGCCAGCTTGAAGGCACGGGCGGCTACCAGTTCAACCTCGGGCAGGGCTTGCAGGCCCTCCAGCGCACTCGTGCAGCCCAAGGCATGCTGAACAGCGGCAACACCGACACGGACGCCATGACGTTCGCCAGCGGGCTTGCGGGCAACACGCTGAATTCCGAGCGGCAGGCGCTTCTCCCTTATCTCAGCATGTACCAGCAGGGGACGGCGGGCCAGGGGGGCACGCTCGGTGCTCAGGCTGGGCTTGCGACGGACTACTACGGTAACCGTGGCTCTGTGATGGACAACACGACGAAGAGCATCGTCGGGCTCGGGACTGAAGCACTGAAGGCTGGCGATCAGGCCAAGTCGCAAAACCAGGCCAACATGATGAATGCCGGCATGGGCCTCGCCAAGCTCGGGCTGAGCGCTGCTACGGGCGGCATGGGCGGCGGGTTCATGAACCTGGGCGGAGCGGCTGCAGGCGGCGCCACGGGAGGAATGCCGGGCATGGGCTTCTGGTCGAACTTCGCGGGAACCTGACGCATGGCTTTCCAGATCACGCCGCTCCAGCTTCGATCGCTCACGCCTGACTTCAGCGCGGAGAACTCTGCCTTCGCGAAGCTCGGTGAGACGCTGGGCAACCTGCCGGCGGATATCCGCAAGCAGCAGGCGGAAACGGCCAAACGCGATTTGCTGGCGACGGCGGCACAGGGCGGGGATCTCAACAAGATCGGGCTGGCGATGCTCGGCTCTGGCGATGTGCAGGGTGGCGCTGCGCTGCTCGGGCTCGGGCAGAAGGCAAAAGAGCGCCAGGACCAGATCGACTATTACAAGAACAGCCCGTTTGGCGGTGGCGGTGGCACTCCTTTGGGAGGCGCGCCTACAGGCGCTTCGACCGGACCAACCTCGCTCATCCAGAACGAGAGCGGCGGCAACTGGCAGGCGCAGAACAACGCGACCGGCGCCGGAGGGCTGAAGGGGCACTTTGGCCGCTTGCAGTTCGGGCAGGCCAGAATTCAGGAAGCCGCGGCGGCTGGGGCGATTCCAGAAGGGACTACCCCGCAAGCATTCATGCAGTCGCCGGAGCTCCAGCAGCGCGCGGAAGCCTGGCACTGGAGCGACATCGACAACCACATCAAACAGACCGGCCTGGATCGCGCCATCGGGCAGACGATCAACGGCGTCCCCGTAACCGCGGAAGGCATGCGCGCGGTTGCTCATCTGGGGGGCAAGGAAGGGCTTTCCAAGTTTATCGCGAGCGGCGGCCGCTATAACCCGGCGGACGAGAATGGCACGCGTCTTAGTGACTACTTCGCGCGCCACGGCGGCGGCGGCGGCCCGCAGGTAGCCTCCTCAAACGGTGGCGCGCGTCAGCCTGCGGGCGTTCAGGTCGCTGAGAATGAAGCCGACGTGCAACGGCTGGAAGCGCAGTCGCCGGGGTACGGTGGCGCCTCGGCTGTGGCATCCGTCGCAGGCGACGACCCGATTAAGCTTCGGCAAGAGGCTGCTCGCTATCAGCAGACCAATCCTGAAGCCGCTCGGCAGTTCTTGGCCCGCGCGGACGCGGCTGAGCGAGGCGTGCAGACTGCCCAAGCTCCCGCGCAGCCCGGCCCCCCGATTGCCGATCTTCCGGCACAAGGCGCTGCTCCTGCACAGGGCTTTGCGATTCCGCAGGGCCAGAGCGCCAGTATCCCGCCGAACGACCCTTACCCGAAAGTTTCGACGCAGAGCCTGCTGGACGTGATGCGAAACCCGCGCGCTCCGGAAGGTGAGCGGGAAATTGCAAAGCAGCTGTTCACTGCTCGCCAAGCCTATTCTGCCGAGAACGCGCCCGACAAGCGGGAACAGTCCCGCCTCCAGACGGAGAAGCTGCGTCGCGAGGTCGAGGGCGAAGGCGCCCGGCCGATGACGCCGCAGGAACGAACCGCCTACAGCGTGCCGGATGGCCAGCCTGCCTACATGAACCGGCAGGGCGAGCCCAAGTTCGGGCCGGCGAGTACGAAGATTACGAACAGCATTGGCGCAACCGAGGGAGAATACGCCAAGGCCAACGGCAAGGCGATCTCAGGCAGGTTCGAAAAGATCGTTGAGGAAGGCGACAACGCGCAAGCTGAGGCAGGTGTTCTTTCTCAGCTTCGTTCGCTAGGCGGCCAGATCAAAAACATGGGCAGCGGTGCAGCGCTGCAAGCGAAGCTGGCGGACTATGGCATTAAAGTTGGCGAGAACGTCAGCGAGATCGAGGCCTATGGGGCGTTGATCGACAAGCTCACTCCGCAGCAGAAGATTGCCGGTGCCGGCGCCACGTCCGACTTTGATGCGCGGATGTTCAAAAGCTCTCTGCCCGGCTTGATGCGTACCCCAGGCGGCAACGAGATCATTCTGGGCACGTTGGAGGCGCTGAACACCTACAAGCGTCAGCGAGCCGACGTGGTAGCGGAAGCAATGGCGGCCAATGAAAAGCCGGCCGATGTTCTGAAGCGGCTCAAGGAGCTGCCTGACCCGTTTTCCGGGTTCAAGGAGTCGCGGAAAACCGCCGGGCCAGGGGGAGCTTCTGCTCCACCGCCAAGCGCTGACGGCTGGACCGATATGGGCGGCGGTGTCCGCATCAGGCAGAAATAGCATGGCCATTTTCGAAGTCGAAGCCAACGGTAAGACATTCGAGATCGAGGCGCCCGACCAAAGCGCTGCCATGTCCGCGTTTCAGAAGTTCAACCCGACTCCGGCCGCGCCGAAGCCTGGCGTTGCAGAGGACGTTGCCAAGTCAGGCGCATCCGGTCTCGCTCGTGGCGGGCTCGGGCTCGTGGGCTTGCCGGGAACATTGGCAGGCGTCTTGCGCAAGGGAGCGGACATCGCGGCTGATCAGACGGTTGGCCGCGCAGTCAATTATGCCAAAACTGGCGATTGGTCTGCTCCGTCCCCGCCGTCATCGGCCGAGACGGCCAAGCAGAACACTATCTTTAATCTGCCGACCCCGGATCAGGTCATTTCCGGCGAAAAGCTGGTTGACGCTGCGGCTGAGGTCGTGCCCGGCATTAAATACCAGCCTCAGACGGTTCCAGGCGAATACGCCCGCACCATTGGCGAGTTTGCACCGGGAATGCTGTCACCGGGCACCATGGCGCAGCGCGTCGGCTATGGCGTACTCGCTCCGGCTCTAGCGTCCGAAACGGCAGGACAAGCCGCCCGAAATATCGCTCCGTCGATGGAGATGCCTGCGCGACTTGTCGCTGGTTTGGGCGCTGGCGTCGCAGGTGCTATCGCCTCGCGCCCGGCCACCGCGAACGCAGCTGTGGCCGGCGCCATGGGTGGCGTGGACGATGCGACCGTAGCGGCTGCCGGCCAGCTTATGCAGCAGGCTCAAGCGCGGGGCGTTGCTCTCACATGGCCTGAGGCGGTGGCTCAGGTTTCGAACGGCGGCGCAACCGGCCTGACGAGCCTTCAGCATGTCGTAGAGAATTCGCGCGGGGGCGCAGGCCCTATGGGTGGGTTCATGGCGCAGCGCCCCGGCCAGATCGCTGGTGCGGCCCGAGCGGAGTTCGATAACGTCGGGGCACAGTCTCAGGCCCCATCGAGTATTGGCCCCGCGATCGGCCGCGCCGCGGATGATACCGTTCAGGACGCCACAGCGATCATCAACCGGGCCACCCGCCCGGCCTACGCTGCGGCTGAACCGGTTCCGGTCGGGGCTCAGATCCAAGCTGGCCTGATGAGCGACCCGCTCTTTGCACAGACGCTTCGGGAGGTCCGCAACAATCCGGCCCTCAACCGCCAAATTGCGAACCTGCCTGACGATGCGGTCGGTGTCATCGACATGGTGCAGCGCCGCATGCGGGAGCAAGCGACAAACGCTGCCGTTCCAGGGCAAGCAAATTCCGGAAACACGATTGCGGCCGCCTTCAACGACGCGCGCACGGCGCCGATCGCAGCCGCAGAGACGGCAACGGGCTCCCGCGCTGCCACCGCCACGCAGCCTGCTCAAGTCGGCAGCTATGAAGCCGCCAGGGCTCAGCAGGAGGCACTGCGCCGCCAATACCTTGAACCCCTGATGGCCGGGCCGATCGGCAAGCTCGCCAATCGCGATATCGGGACCAAGCAAGCGATCGAGGCGCTTTTCCCGTCCAACCCGCTGCCCGGCAGCGCTCGGGAGATTGTGGACGCGGTCGGTGCCCTCGCGCAGAGGCAGCCTGTTGTCGCAAGGCAACTTGTTCGCACCCATATCGAAAGCGTCTTCAACGAGGCCACGCAGCAGCTCCAGTCGGGCGCCAACCAATTCGGCGGAGCTGGCTTTGCCGCAGTGCTCCGCGGAAATACGCAGCAGGCAGAGAACCTTGCTGCTGCGATCCAAGGCGTTGGTGGACCTCAAGTGCTACAGGGCTTCGACGAGTTCCTGAACATCATGAGCGCCACGGGCCAACGCGTGCGCGGCGGCTCTCGGACTGCCTTCAATCAGGAAGCGCAAGACGTTCTTCGACGGGGCGGCGCAGTTGGGGAGGCCGCGAACGCGGTCGCCACTGGCGGTATCAAGCTCCCGGGCCGGATCAAAGATGCCTACGAGCAGTGGCGCCTTGGCCGGAACACCGAGCAGATTGCACGGCTATTTACCGATCCGGGCGCGATAGACACGTTCAGGCGGCTTGCTCAGGCCGCCCCCGGTTCCAATAGGGCGGAAGCCCTTGCCGCCAGGCTGTCCTCGATGGCCCTCCAAGGGGCGCAGTCGGCGGACAATCCAGTCCCACAGACGCGTTAGGCAGGCCGTCAGGAAAGCGCAGAGTACTATCCACATGCCGAACATAAGCAGCAATTCGGTCGGTGACGAGTCTGGGTGCCGCTGCCAATAGGCGTACGTGAACCACCCGATAAACAGCGTCTGCGCGATGTACCATATCCATTTCATGGCTCAGCACTCTGCCTGAGCCGCTAACCGCCGTCCACGGATAGATCAGCCAAGAATCCGGGCATTTTCTGCCAAGGCCGCTCCTCACAGGGCGGCCATTTTCTTTTGGAGCCGCCATGGCGCTACTTTGGAACCCCGTTCCCATCCCAGTCTTCAATCCGAGCACCGGCGAACGAGCGGGCGGAGCAAAGGCATACTTCTACGTCGGTGGTACCACGTCGCCGCTCGCCGTCTACACAACAGATGCCGCCACTACCCCGCACACGCACCCTGTCATTGCGGACGCAAGCGGCGTCTTCCCGCCGATTTTCATCCCATACGGCCCATTCGGATACCGGGTGACCAGTTCAACCGGAGCGACCATCAGCCCAACCGTCGCCACGGTCCAGAACCCGGCCCCGCCTGACAGCGGTGGCGGCGGTGGCATCATCGTCACCCAAGATCAAATCCTGCAACCCGGTGATACCATGTGGCGTCTGCAGGGAGGCGTTCGCTCCGGCTGGGTTCGGATGAACGACCTGACGATCGGCAATGCCGGCTCCGGCGCTACTGAGCGCGCAAACTCTGACACCGAAGCGGCGTTCGCGTTCCTCTACAACAATTGCTCAAATGCGGTCGCGCCTGTCTCCGGAGGGCGCACGACCGTTTCCGCTGACTTCGCTGCGAACAAGACGATCGTCATCCCGACCATGCAGGGCATCATAGCCGGTGGTCTCGACGATATGGGCGGCACGGTCGCCAACCGGGTCCAGCGCTCGACCACGATTAGCACCACAAACACCAGCACGAGCGCGACGGTCGCAAGCGCAATTGGCCTCGTCATCGGCATGACGGTGGTGTCCGCGAATGTTCAGGCCGGAACAACGATCACAGCCATTAGCGGTACATCCATCACACTCAGCCTAGCGGCCTCGGCGACCGCTGCTGGCACAGCAGCTCGGTTCTCGATGTTTTCGGATGCCCAGGTTGTGGGTTCAGTCGGTGGCGTGGCTCAGCAAGCCGTTCTCGAAAGAGAGCTGCCAGCCATTACGCCATCCGGGTTTGTCTCTGTTTCGGTCAACTCCCCGCTCCTACGCACCAACAACGGGACGGGCCTCAATGGGGCGATGGGCGGGCTGGCATTTACGAGCGCTGGCTCCAATTCGACGGGCCTTATTTCGACAGAGCCTGTCATCGCTAGCGGCTCTTTTGCCGGTACTTCGTTCGGCGGCAACCTTGCCTCCAGCCGCATCCAACCGACGCGGTTGGGCAGCTGGTATTTGAAGCTGTGAGGCAGCCATGATGGACATTCGGTTCCCTCGCGCTTCCAACCGTGCCGACTGGCGGTTCTGGCTGAAGAACACCGACCCGACGAACGGCTCGCTGATCGATATCCCTTTGAGCTACCTGACCTTGCAGGTTCACCGCATGGATGGGTGCGGGCCGGTTCTGACTTCCGCCCCCAACGACGGGAAGGTCACGTCTCCTTCGACAGGCATCCTCGAAGTGCGCTTCCCAGCCTCCGAGATGAAGAATCTCTGCCCTGACACTTACCTCGTCGGGGCAATCATTTTCGACGGCACCGACACTGCACAAACCATCATCGGCAGCGTCCCCGTCTACTACGGGGGTGTGAACTAATGGCCCTGCCGATCATCAATCTCAACCTGATCCCCGTCTTCCCGGCGAACGTCCTCGGGGATGGGCCGATCGATATTACCAAATCCGGGCTGACTTATACGTTTAGCTGGAACATTACGGCTTTCGCCGAGAACCCAGCGCCAAGTTTCCCTAATGTTCAGTTCCTCGGATACAATTCAGCGACCGGGTCCACTGAGCTATACAACGTTTCTTCTCTTGTGCCCTCGTTCCAGATAACTGCGTCGCAGATCAGCGACAGCACACTGACGGGGAGGACCATCCTGACGGGGGACGCTGTCGCAGGGCGGAGCGCCCTGGGACTCGTAATAGGGACCAACGTTCAGGCATACGACGCCGATCTTGCGGCTATCGCCGGCCTGACATCTGCCGCTGACAAGGTGCCGTATTTCACTGGTTCGGGGGCTGCGGCTCTTGCCGATTTTACCAGTGCCGGACGCAGCATGGCGGGGGCTTCAAATGGCGCCGCTCAGACGGCGTTGCTCAGTGCTTTTGGAGGCGATTCCGGCTCCGGTGGCGTCAAGGGCATGGTCCCTGCGCCCGCAGCTGGTGATGCTGCTGCCGCGAAATTCCTCTCTGCGGCCGGCACCTGGCAGATACCGTCTTCTCCCACGACAGGTGGCTCGACCGTCACGATGTCGGGCACCGGCCAGACGCTGACGAGCATTCCTGCGAGTGTGGCCCACGTAGAGGTCGTTTTCTCAGGTGTCTCGACGAGTGGCTCTTCGCCACCGGTCTTCGTGCTGGGTGATGCGGGCGGGCTTGAGACGTCGGGATATTCCGGCTCGACGACGCTGGCAGTTGGCGCCGGCGCGACCGGCGTTCTGGCGAATACCGCAAGTTTTCAAACGGCGGCGGTAAATTCGTCCATTCTGCTGAGCGGTAAGCTGATGCTCGACCTCGTCGATGCGTCAACGAACACATGGGTCGCGTCCGGAACCTTCTCGTTTGATGGAGGCAACGCGACCGGCCAGTTCGGCGGGTCCAAATCGCTCTCACAGGCCATCGACCGCGTGCAACTCACCACAGCGGGCGGCGCGGACACTTTCGACGCCGGAAAAATCAAACTCTTTTGGCGGTTTTGAAGGTGGCATTGTGAACGTTTTCGACTCGGCGAGTTCGCTCGGCGCGCAGATCGCGGCTGGCACAACGACCAGCGTTGCCATCTGCCAGGATTACCTCACCCGCATCACGGCGAAGAATCCGGCGGTCAACGCGGTTGTGGCGCAGCGCGCGAATGCTGCGATCATGGCCGATGCCGCAGCGGCCGACGTGCGGGCCGCCGCTGGCGCTCGCCTCAGCCCGCTGGATGGCGTGCCTTTCACGCTCAAGGCAGTGATCGAGACCGAAGGGCTGCGCACGACCACCGGGCACCCTCTCGTCGACTACGTTCCGCTTCCTGGCAAGAACAGCGACATCGCCAATCTCTTGAAGGCAGCAGGTGCCGTTCTCATCGGCAAGACAAATGCTCCCGGGGATGTGGTTTTTACTGAGCCTGCGACGACGGGACGGTGCAAGAACCCGTTCAATGTGGCGCGGGCGACTGGCGGCTCTTCCGGTGGCTCTGCTGCGGCGGTGGCCGCAGGCCTAACAGGCTTCGACGTCGGCACGGATGCTGCCGGGTCCATTCGAATGCCGGCGTCATGGTGTGGCGTCTATGGCCTGAAACCGACTTACGGCGCGATTTCCAGCATCGGAGACATCTGGCCAGTCACCCGCGATCGACCGCCGGTCTATCGGGATCTCTGCGTCCCCGGCCCGTTGGCGCGGAGCCTGGACGATCTCTCGCTGGTGCTCCAATTGCTCAACCGCCCGACAAGGGACGGCAGCGACGTTCATCCGCTCTGGTCGATCTCGCCGCGACCGCTGCAAAAGGTCGTGGTGATCGACAAGATCGGCCTCTGGAACTGCGACGCAGTCGTCCAGGGCGCGTTGGAAGCGCTTCTCGTGCGGCTGGCAGCGGCTGGCGTGACGGTCGTGCGCAAACCTGCGTTCCCGGTCACAGAGGCGCGCGTGATGGCGGTCTATGACGCGCTCTGGGGCGCGCCTAGCGCAGTCATCAACAACAATTACCCCTACGCGCCGAACGTCCACGCCAGCGACTGGGCGAACAACAACGTTTGGGTGGATGCCAGCTATTCCTACGGGCTGCATGCCTCATCGCTGATCGAGGTGTGGAAGCTTCGTAGACAGTACATGACCTGGCTTGAGGATGCCGATGTCGTGCTGACGCCGACCCATGCCGTCGAGGCGCCGCTTTTCGGAACTCCCATTCCGAACTCGATCACCTACATGTGCATGGTCGTGCTGTACAACCTGATCGGCGTTCCGGCCGTCAGCATCCCTCTGGGAGCGCATGCGAACGGGTCGCGGTTCGGGCTTCAGGTCGTCGGTCGCCATCATGACGATCTGACCCTGCTCAATTTCGCGAAACAGGTGGACGCCCATTCCTGCGGCTTCGTACAGCCGACGCTCTAGCGGTCGCGGTAGGCGCCGCGGGCTTCTAGCATGCGGTGCTGCAGGCGGATGAAGTCAGGGTGTTTGACGCCCATGACGATGATCCAGCCGGCGGCGATCAGCCCGAGCGCGAGCATGAAACCGACTCCGGTCAGGGCCAACGTCCCGATCCAGATGAGCAGCGTCTCAATCATGGTCCTCTGTCCTCGTTGTGCGGCTCGGCACCATCAAAGCACGCAGCATAAGCGCCAGCCCGCCTAAGGTCCCTATGGCGAGAATTCCATAGCAGGCTACCGCAGGCAGGCCAAATTGCCTAGCGAGGCCCATGAAAAAGGCCCCCAGCACAATGAGCCAGAAGCCGCCCGCCGCTCTGAGGATGTTGCCGCCAACTTGGGGGACGTCACCCCATACTTCGCGCATTGTCATGGATCGGTCCTAACCTTCTTCAGCATCCAGACCATGATGGAAATGAAGACCGGCCACCCGATGAGGTTGAAGAACAACCAAAATGTGGTGTCGTTCCAAGGCTCCCAAGCCATCGCATTTTTCTCCCGCTGATACTTCCCTACCGCAACGGGCCCGTTATCGGAACCGAAATCCCAGCCCGGCTTCACCGCCGGGCTTTTTCTTTGCCCGGAGCGATCCATGGACCTGACGATCGACCACATCAAAAAGATTGCTCGCAACAAGCTGACAGCGGCGGCGCAGGCCAATGCGGCGTCTGTTCTTCTCGCTCTTGAGCTGGCGGGTGCAAAATTCGGCTTGAACCAGGCTCACCGGCTCGCGCAATTCATTGCGCAGATCATGCACGAGAGCGGCGAGTTCCGATACGACCGCGAGGTCTGGGGTCCGACACCAGCGCAGAAGCGCTACGAGGGACGCAAGGATCTCGGCAACACGAAGCCAGGCGACGGGGCGAAGTTCAAAGGCCACACGGCCATGCAGATCACCGGGCGGGCCAACACCAAGGCCTTCCGCGACTGGTGCATCGCCAATATCGACGAGACATGCCCGGATTTCCTCGACAAGCCGGAGCTGATGAATACCGATCCCTGGGAGGGGCTAGGACCGCTCTGGTACTGGGAGACACGCAAACTCAACCGGCTCGCCGACCAAGGCGATGTCGAGAACATCACCGAGAAGATCAACGGCGGCCTCAACGGCTACGCCGACCGCGTAACGCTACTCGGGCGGGCGTCGCTTGTGCTGCTCGGCTACGCGCCCGATGCGGTCAAGAAATTCCAGACCGACCAAGGCATGGACCTTATCGACGGCAAGCCTGGCCCGAAGACGCGGGCCGCGATGCACGTCGCGCTTGTTGGCCTGACGGCCGGCGCCATGGCCAAAGCATCGGTCACGTCGGCTCCCGTCGTCGAGACGGTCGAGACCACCATCATCGAAGAGAAGCCAGTCGCCGTAGCCCCGGAGGCCATCGACAAGCCCGTAGAGCAGACGACCGGGTTCTGGGAGCGCATCGTCGGCATGGCCGGCTCTATCGGCATCAGCGGCGCGGCCTGGCTCGGTGACTGGCGCGTCATCGTTGCGATCGCGCTGGCGATGCTCGTCCTGACGGGCGTTGGTCTGCTGCTCCACAACCGCATCGTCAACGCGGTTCGCGATATTAAGCGGGAGATCGCGGCATGATCGCCTGGGCATGGGCGAAGCTCTCAGGATGGGCGGCCGGAGCCGGCGCGCTCATCGCGCTTGGCCTCGGGATCTGGATCAAGGGGCGATCCGAAGGCGCTGCAGCCGCTCGCGCTGCGGAAGAGAACCGCAAGCAAGAGGCTATCGCAACCAAAAGGAAGCTGGACGATGAAATCGATAACCTTGCTCCTGCTGATCGCGACAAGCGCTTTGATAGCTGGGTGCGTAAGGACTAGTGGCAATTTTTGCGATGTTGCGCGTCCGTTTCGTGTTTCTTCGTCGGCTGCTGCGGCGATGGACCCGCGGGATAAGACAGAAGTGCTCAGGCATAACGAGTACGGCGCGAAAGCATGCGGTTGGAAGCCATGACTGAGCCGCAGTGGACGACAGCCACGCTCAAGGTTCTGATTGACGAGCACGATAAGCGCTACGAGCAGCGCCACGAGAGCTCAAAGGAAGCGGTCTCAGCGGCGCTCGCCGCGGCCAAGGAAGCCGTCATCAAGGCTGAGAACGCCAGCGAGAAGCGGTTCGAGAGCGTCAACGAATTCCGCGGCGCGCTGACGGACCAGGCCGGCAAGATGCTCACCCGCACAGAGGCCGATCAGCGGTTCCTGTCGGTGAACGAAGCTCTCGTCCGCGTAGAGAAGGTGCAGGCGTCGCAAGGCGGGTCGGACACCAAGGGCGAGCGCTCTACCCGGACCATTCTGTCGGTCGCCGCAATCATCATCTCGGTCGCCGGCGTGCTCTTCGCCATTTTCAGCCGCCTGTCTCAGGCATCCTAGCTAGGAAAACGCCATGGTCCCGTCTCTCGTCTCGCTGCTCGTGCTCATACTAGTAGGCGGCCTTGTCGTCTGGCTGCTGTTCTACTTGATCGACATGCTTCCGATGCCGGCGCCATTCAACCAGATCGCGAAGGCGGTCGTCATTCTCATCGCGATATTAGTCCTGCTGGAACGGACCGGTTTGCTCGGTTCGCGCGTTCTCTCAGCAGTGATAGGCTCCTGATTAGCAGCGTGCCGAGACGGGTCTGATCCACTCGCCCCGGCACTGACCACGACGGACGAAGGACCGCCTGCCATGGCTACCGCCTATGAAATGCCTGAATCCCAATTCCCGCAAGCGGCCACAGAAGGGCCGGAAGGTGGAGAATGACGTGACGGTCAAGGCCGAAACCACGCAAGGCAACGTGCTGTCTATGCTGACGACGGTGGGAATGTCCCTGCTGACGCTGGCGGCTACGCTCGTTTCCGTGACGTTGGCCTATGGCTGGCTCGTCGCGTCCGACCGCATGCATGATCGGCGACTGGACATGATCGAGGCGCAGATGGCGCGCTCCCAAGTTGATGACCGCGCTGAGAATGTCGAGACGACTAAGCGCCAGACGGACATCGAGCGGCGCCTTTCCACGATGGAAGGCGATATCCGCGTGATCCGTCAGATCGTCTCTGGAGAGCGGCCCGTATCGCGCTGATTCATTCCGACCCTACCGCTACACCCCGCCTGTCCCTTCATCGGGGGCTGGCGGGGCTTTTGGCGTTTCAGAACTTCAGCGCCTTACCCACACAGTCGGGCCGGCCAGTGTGTGCCATTTTCCAGGCTCAGCGTCGATCGCGCGGATTTTGTTCGGCGCGTCCATCTCCGTCCAAGCATAGGTCGGGATGCCCAAGGTGTCTTGATCACGAAGGAACGCGGCCATATTGCCGTCAGCGAAATAAACCAGACGACCGTTGGAAAGCGCCTCGGTCGCTTCTTGGCGGGTAAGTTCGCTCATCCCTTCTCCTCCTCATCGGTCAGCATGCGGGCTATCCGCTTGGCGAGGGCTTCGGCTTCTTCAACAGACCATAGCCTGGCAACGTCTCTGCGAAGCTGGTTTATGTCGCAGGGCAGATTGATGGAGCGGCCCTCCGCGTCCCTGATAATGTACGCAGCGATCTGGCCATCGTGGCCGCGGAAGGCTTTGATCGAGAGAGGCAGCTTCATTGCACCAGAGTACAACGCTTCGTGGGCCGATTATACAAAGACGCCGTTTGTTATAAGAGCTACGGCGTCTCCTTGATGGTGGCGAGAGCGCCTTCAAGCGCCAGGAGACGACGTTCCAATTCCAGATAGCGCGCAGTTTCGCGAGCGCTCAACGGGGCGGCCGCTTCGAGGCGGTCAAGTTCGGCCTGCAATATCTCGATCTCGCTCACGTCTTCTCTCCCCGAATAGCTGAGGCTGCGGTGCGCACGATTGCTCGCGAGCTGAGTGCAGGCTGGCCGGTTATCGACGCAATCTCCTCGATCATTTTCACGGCAGGCGAGTGCATGGACAAGTCGTCTGCTGTTCGCACGATTTCGTCCTTGGCTCTGGAAAGCGCCTCCACCGCCTGCGCGAGCTTGGCTTCGAGAGCGGCGTTGATCGCGGCCATCTGACGGATCGTCTCGCGATGCGCTTCCCGCTCCCGCTTCAAGCCGGCTCTCAGGAAGCCGATCTCCGCGTCCTTCGCCTCTAACGCTGGGCGGATGAGCGAGAGGATCGCGCGGGCTTGTGACAGCAGCCGCTCATACGCGACCCCTTGGTCGGAGAACCTGTTCTTGGGGTCGAGATAGTCTCCGGGGAATCCCGGCGGAATTTGGCGGCCTGCATGATACCACGCCGCGTGCAAAGCCCGCGCGATCGTCTCCTCCTCCGGCATCCCAGGTGCGGCGGGTGGGCTAGCGTCGGTCATCGGTATCTCCCGCCGCTGAGAGCATGGCGCGGCGCTTGAACTCGGCCCGCCACCAGAAAGCGCCGCGGACGCCGTCAGGCCGTTCGAAGTCGTCACCTTCGCCGTTGAGCCAGTCGAGCGCGGCCTTGGCCACCACGACCGCCTCCACTCCCTCGACGGTGAGCCGGGAGCCGAGCTTCAGCCCCTCCTTCGGCTTGGCGGCCTCGTAGGCGAGTAGCTGCTTAGCGAACGCGACAAAGCTATCCCGCTCGTCCAGCGACAGGTCGCACCATTTATTGTGCTCGTCGGCGATGGCGTCCCATGCCTCCCGCGCCTTCTCATCGTTCATGGCGTGAATCCTGGAGGGCAGTGGCTCGATCTCGTAAAGCGTCTCTGTCGATGCCAAGAGCGCCTGGTCGAGCAAACGATGATCGTCCTTCGTAAGCCCCTTCAGGTCAGTCGGCATGGCTGGTGGCCTCCTTGAGGGCGATCGTGAATTCGTCGGGCAAGCTCACGTTGGCCGGCGCCTCGCGGAACATCGGCGCTATGTCTTCGGGGAGGTAACCAGCGAGACCGCAGCCGATCGCAGAGAGGCGAAATCGGACCTTCGGGTTGCGCTGAGCGAACTCGACAAAGGCCGCTACATGGGCTCGGATCGCCGGCAGCGGCAGAGTTTGCAGCCGCATGTCCTTGGTCGGTATGGCGTAGCTGTCGCCTTGCAAGCCTTCGCCTTGACCGTAGACCGCGCCGTGATGCTGTCGTGCGTACAGCGCAGCGCCCTTGCCGTGGCGACCGGCGAGATTGCTTCCGAACACGAAGATCTCACGCATCATCTCCTCCGTTGCTGCTGGTGGTGGGGCGCAGGGCTTGGCGGCCGAGGTCGGTGATGTGGTATCCGGCGGCCCGCGGAACCTTGTGGCGTAACCTCTTGGTGGTCATCGCGCGCGTGAGTAAGCCTCGCTCGACAAGCGCCTCGCACTCAGGAACCGGCCCTCTCTTTAAGACGGTCGGGCCCAAGTACGGTGTGCCGCCCTTGTCGTCGATCTCACGCGCCCAAGTCAGGTTTGCGCGGTCCTGCTTCGTCAGCTCACCCACGGTCCACCTCCTCGCCGGAGCGGTCGGGACGATCGACCTTGCAGCGCATCCAACGGTTCTTGAGCGATCGGTAGGAATTGGCGTCGAGCGCGACGGTTTCGATGATCGACTCGTCGCTGTCGAGCACATCGGCGAAGTGGTCCGCGATCTTGCCGTTGACTTCGACACGCCCGGAAATGGCAGCGCGTCGAAGGACCGTGTCGACCGCTGGACGGCCTCTGACGAACCGGATGGATTCGCAGGCGATCAAGTTCTCTCGGCTATCGATGCGGAAGAGCTTGAGCCCGACTGCCTCCGCCGGGATCTGGTCGATGTGGTAGCTCACAGCGTCTCCTCCTGCGCGCCTGGCGCTTCGGGCGCAGTGATCGGGACAGCGTGGAAACCGAGAGCCCGAAGGCTCGGTTGCATCGCCAGCACGAAGTCGGGCGCGTGTACGTCGCCGTCTGCGTGAACCGGGTCTGGCACCACCATGTAGCCGAGGTCGGAAGCAAGGCGCTTGGCCTCGGCAAACTGCTCGTCGCACGTCATCTCCGCCGCTGGCTCGGACCGGGCGGCTGGAGGGGTGGGGGCGGTTTGCGATAGTAGCCGAAGCGCGGTGAAGAAGTGGCCTTTGCCCGCGGCGTTGAAAACCGGCAGCGGGAGCTCAGAGGCATCTTTCCACGCGTTATAGAGAGTGCGCGCAGCCTGTCGTACCGCCTCCCCACCCGCAGGGGCTGGCGCGGGAACGGGAGGGGCCGGGGATGCGGAAAGGTTAAAATCCTTCATTGGGGGCGTTCCTCTGATGGTTCGCGCTTCACCGAGGGCCTGACGGCGCCTCTCGACGCAGGCTGTTCTCCAGCCCGTAAGATGTTCAGGGCAGCATTGGTGTCAGCGTGCGCGGCATGACCGCAGTCGCTGCATTCAAACACCGCTTGGCTCTTGCGGTGCGTCTTCGCGATCGACCCGCATGCTGAGCAGGTCTGAGATGTGTAAGCCGGGTCGACCCTGATCAGCCGTCCGCCGGCAGCATCGAGCTTGTAGGCAAGCAGACGCTCGAATTGATGCCAGCCGTGCTCAAGGATCGACCGATTGAGCCCGGCTTTCTGGCGCACGTTCACGCCAGGCGCTTCGATGGTGCCCTTAGCTGACCGGGTCATAGTGCCTGTCTTCAGGGCCTCCATCACGACGGTGCCGAACCCGGCGGCAATGCGGGTACTCTGTTCGTGGTTCCAATGTTTCCGAACGCGGGCGATTTTGGCGCGGGTCTTGGCCAGCATTCGCCGGGTCATCGCTGATCGATTAGACCCGCGCTTTTGGCGCGAAAGACGCTTCTGGTGGGTCTTAGAGCGACGCGCTAGGGCATCAAGACGCGCAACAGGCTGTGACGCGAAGGTTCCGTCGCTGAGCGAAAGCGTGTTGGCAACGCCCCGGTCGATCCCGATATGGCCATCCAACTTGGCCGTAGCTACCGAGGACACTCGAAAGACAAGGCAGATGTGCCAACCAAGAGCGTCGAGAACGACGGTGGCCTCTATTAGCTTGCGATCGATTGGCAGAGGCCGGGATAGCCTGAATTTGCACCACCCCAATTTCGGGAGCCGGACCTCAGCATAGCGGGTGTTGGGCAAGTTTCGGATTGGCGAATGGAATTCTTTCCCCGGTATCCGGAAGCTGTCGTTTTCTCCCTTACGCCGCGGACTTGGATATCCATTTTTGCCCCGAAAGAAGCGTTGGAAAGCGTCGTCTAGATCCCAGAGAGCTTGTACCTGGGCGCAGTGGGGGGCCGCTCCGATCCAATCCACACTGGCTCTCAGATCCTTGAGCTCCTTCGCCTGGCTGTAGAAGCTGATGTTCTTGCCGGTCGCGATTTTGAATTGCCTGTACCAATCCCGCCGCTGTTCGAGAGCAATATTGTACACTAGGCGGCAAACGCCCGCGAACTGAGCCATCGTCTCCGCTTGAACGGCCGATGGGCAAAGCCGATAGCGCGCCGTTCTGACCATCGTGTCAGCCATCGGACGCCTCCATGCGGGGAGTGAGGGCTGCTCGGGTGCGGATGGCGCGTTGCGTCATTGGTGGCACGCCTCGGCAAAGGCACTTCTCGCCGTGAGCTGAACCATCAGCTTCGATGTGGTCTTTGCAATCTTCGCACCAGTAGCCGCAGAACTCCGGGACTTCGGCGGGGTAGTCGAACTCCTCGCGGATTGCGTAGAGCCCCAAGCGAGTCCTCAGACCGGCTATCAGCGCATCCTTCGCCGCCACTTCGGCGCTCCGCTTGTCGAGGCGGTCGGCGGCTTGGCGACAGTTCTTGGCGTTGTACATGTTCGCCCAATGAGCGTTGTCTTCGCCATTGATCGGGAGGCGGTCGAAATAGCGCGCCGCCTCTCGGAGGAACGCCGCCAGCTCAGCATCGCTCGCGGTCGTCGGGGGGAGAGGGGCGGTCATGCACGATTCCTCTTCGTGATCTTGCGGGCGCGTTTGGCTGCAGCCTGGGCCTCCCGCTTGGGGTTGCGCTTCTTGGCCCGACCACGCCACGGCATCGGCTCGTGAAGGCGCCAAGGCATCTCTGCGAAACGCGGGTTGCCCGGCGGATGGAAGTCGAAGAGCGAGGCCGCCGCAGCGGCAAGCCACAGACTGCTACGCATCGCGCGCCTCCCCAGTGCCGGGTGCGGGGGTGCCGTCAGCCGTGATCCCCGCGAGAGCCAGCCGTCCAAGCGGCGTCACGTCGCAATAAGTCCACGGGTAGAGGTCGCGCTCGTGCCAGCCGAATCCGTCAGCGTCGCGGACGCGCTCGCGATGCCGCGTCGTGACCCAGCCGCTCTGATTGAGAAGCCACGTCATAGCCTTCGCCATGCGCTGGTCGATCTCAAAGCAGGAGAACCGACCGACTTTCACGAGGACAGCCAGAATCGCTTTCGGGTCGCGCCTTAGCTGCCCCTTCAGGTCGTCAAGAGACGAAAAGCTGTCGAGGAAGATGAGCCCGCTCATAGCCCCTCCCTCCGGTCTGAGGGGGTCGGGGCGGCGCACTCCAGCTGGTAGAGGGCGAAGAACGGCATTTCGTTGCCGCTGATGAACTCCTCGTCTGCACCATCCTTCCAGCCCGCGACAGCATGTGCCCGGCAGGCTTCATGCCAAGCGAAGTTCTGATGGTGACCGTCGTAGACCGAATGCTCGCGGACGTACTTCGACCCGGTAAGAATCTGGTGGCAGCACCAGATGCAGCGGTGCTGGGCCTTCGCCGTCGTGAGCTTTTCGCTGAAGCAATGGTAGCCCATGTCGGCTCAGCCCTCCACCGGGGGAGAAGGGAGAAGCGAGAACGAGCCCGAAAGAGGCTGTGCCGCCTTTTGTACCTGCGGAGACCGTTGGTGTGTGCGGTTTGTTCGCATTTTGCGTCCCTCGTTTTCGAGGAAGCGCATTGAGAACGTTGATGATTTTCGCGGTTTCTGTGCTCTGGCTTGACGATTTGCAGCGGTTTAGGAAACCGTTGCTCTATCCTGCTGAGCTACCGGGACAATCTCTAGTTTCTCAATGCGCCTCAACTACTTAGGCATAGCCGGCACAAACTCAAACCGTTGGTCGTGTGCCGTCTTTTGTGCCGAGTACCTTTTTGGCTGACGCTAGAGCTTCAGACCTGATCCAAGCCGAAAGCGAAAGTCCAACCTCGCGAGACGCACGCTCGAATAGCGCTTTCTCATCCGGCGAGACAACCAAAAAAAGCCGTGCTGTCTTCTCTCTAGCCATGGCGTATAATTTACGCAACTTCTGCGGATTTAGCAAGAGCCTTCTCCGCCGGCCGCTTGGCATTTTCGGCTTCTTCCACAGTCAGGAACGACAGATAGATTTCCGTCGTGCCGATGGTCGAATGGCCTAGGTGCTTCTGCAAATCGTAGATCGATCGGCCCGAGCGCAGCCACTCGACGGCGAACCAATGGCGCAGGTCGTGGAAGCGGAATCCGGTAAAATCCAGCTGCTTCTTCTGTGCCGCCAAACGTGACGCCTTGGTTGCCTTGCTGAAGACGAAGGGGGCGTTCTTCATAGGCTTGCCGCCGAAGTGGAAGACGTTCTTGCACTCCATGTGCGCTACCTGCCCCTGGACGAGATCGACCAGTTCCTGCCCGACCTCGATGGTGCGAGCCTTGTTGCCCTTGCCGATCAGCCGGAGCGTGCCGGAGCGCGCGTTGAGCTGGCCGCGCTGCATGTTGACCAGCTCGGAAATCCGGGCGCCTGTCAGCCGAGCGGCTACCATCAGATCCACCATCGGCTTCGTCAGCCTGGCACGCATGTACTCGTAATCCGCCTCGGTCGGCAGGAAAATGGGATCGCGCTTCTCGTTGACCGTGCCCATGATCAGCTTGGCCGGATTGCCGACGCGCCAGTCATTGATCTCGGCATAGTTGAGGACCGAGGACAGAGCCTGAAGGTCGCGCCGGATGGTGGCGTTACTGACGCCCTTGTCCTCGCGCTCGCGCTTGATCGCCAGCACGTCCGCCTTGCTGATCTCGTCGATGTAGCGGGCCTTGAGGCTGCTATCGATCTGGCGCAGCGACACGCGGTAGCGCAGCGCAGTGGTCGCCGAAACGTGCTTGGCGATATGACCCGCCCAAGCAATGCCGACCTGAGCCCACGTCCGCCGATCGTCGCCGAACTTCGCGGCGGCCACGGCGCGGTTGCGCATGGCCTCTACGCGGGTTTTCCCAAGCTTGACATCGCCAGTTCGTAAGCTCTCTCGATATTCACGTCCGCCAATGGCGAACCTGGCCCATAGCGTCCCATTCCGCCAATAGGTGTACTTGGGCGCTTTTGGTCGGTTGGACATGAGGTCTGCTCCCTGATGTAGTTGCGGAGCGCGGATTCGGTGAACGACCACCCGCCGCCGATCTTGGCAGCGTCGGGCAGCTTGCCGCGCAGCGCCAAGGCTTGCACGCATCGCGGTGTCCGTCCAAGGATCGCCGCCGCGTCAGCCGTGCCGATCCTCTCCGGCTTCGGGCGCTCTTTCATCGCTCGAGCGTTCATCGCACCACCTCTCCGGATAGCCGACGTGGCGGGAGGGATTTTGATAGAGGGGATGAGGCCCTGCGCTGGGGTGGACGCGGGTCGAAGCCACGCGTCCTGAGCAAGCCGGCCGGCCGGCTCACGCCCGAATGGTCGTCTTCCCGGCGCTTAGCCTTCGCGATGTCGGTGGCATCACCCTTGGTCTTCAGCCGGTGACAGGGCCGACAAAGAGGCCGAAGGTTGTCGTCGCTGTCATCGCCGCCGATTTCCAACGGGATGTGGTGATCGAGATCAAACCCGCGCTCGTCGGTCGGCTGGAAGCACATCTGGCAAGTCTTGTTGAAGCGCTGCCAGATGGCGCGACGAACGGTGTTGGAGCGACGCCGCCTCATGCCGCTCTCCGCCCAGCCAGCACGTCGCCGATCTCTGCCAGCAGATATTCCCGATCCATGTCGAGAACCTGCTTGCTGATTAGATCCACTGCCCTGTCGAACCACTGCTCAAACTCGTCCTGCTTCATGCTGGCGAAGCTGATCGACTTGGCGACCACATAGGGGATTCCGGTCACGGCATTGATGCGCGTCTCGAAAAGCCCGGTGCTGATCTTGAGATCGTCCAGCAGCGTTTCGACGGTGGGCCAGCGGTCGGTGTTGTCCTGCACGAGGTTCAGCAGGGCGAACAGCTTGCGGTGGTGCATCAGGTTGCGCGGCCGATAGACGTTTACCAAATAGCCGGCGCCGTCCTTCATCTTGGCGAAGCCGGCGCCGGCGTCTGCGTCAGCGGGGAAAAGGCCGCCGTTCCGCTTGATGAAAACGCGATTGCGCAGATCGTTGCTCATCGACCCGTGTCCATCGACCGCCAGAGCTTCCGCGCTTCGTCGATGACGAGCGCTGTTTCCGGGGAGGGAAGATACCGAGCGAGACGGGGCTTCTGCGTCTCCATCCAGGCTGCGAGATCGGCACGGGTGCGCGCCTGCTTTGCCGCCCATATGTAGGTTTTGGCGAGGGCGGACGTCATTCCGCGGCCTCCAGCAGAGCCGGCTCGTAGCGGGCGCGTAGGGCCTGCTCTTTCTCGGAAAGCTCTTCTAGGAAGGCGACGACCTCCTGCGAGGTGTGCTCGATGAACTGGTCATCGCGAGCGACGCGCTGGACGAAGAGCCGCATGCTGTCGGGCATGCGCGGGTCGTAGCTGGCGAAGTCGCACCACTGGCGGCCGGTGACAGCCATCTGCCACTGCATCTGCGTGATGTACTTGGTCGGCACGATCTGCCCCAAGAGCGTATCGATGTGCGTTGCCGTGTTTGGGCATTTGATCTCGACCATGCCATCAGGACCGACAAGCCCGTCAGGGCTCGCTCCGCACATGGCGATCTCGGGATGCTCGATGAAGCCGACCTGTTCGACCTCCGCATCCGTCAGGAACGCGTAGAGGCTGCGCGCCTCGGGCTCCTTGTCAGTGCCCCACTGCATGGCGGCGTTCGCGAAGCGTTCGGCCGGCGCGCCGGTTAGCCGCTCTGCGATCAGCTCTGCCATGTAGTTGGCCCGACCGGCGCCGGGGCCTGTCTTGGTCTTGGCCAGGACATCGGCAACGCGGGAGGCCGTGACTTTCCCGGCGCGCGCGGCCAGCCATTCGGGGGTGCCCTGTTCCATCAGGCCTGACCCTTCTTCTGGATCTTGCGAGTGAGCATGGCTTTCGCCTGGTCGAATTTGTCCGAGCGCAAATCCTTCAGGTGCCCGATCTTGAAATAGACCTTCAGGCCGGGCTCGTCGGCTTCCGCCGCCTCGATCAACTCGCGAAGTTCGATCGTCTGATCCTCGGAAATGGTTTCGGCATCGGCGCCCTTGTTCAAGCCGCTGCCGTCATCGTCGTCAGAAGCTGCGAGGCCCAGCGCCTGCACCAGCGTGTAGCGCTGGAGATAGGTCAGCGTGCTGCCGATCGCCTGGATCGCATTCTTGCTGCCTGTCGTGTCAGCTGGGCCGGAAAGCGTGGTTTCCTCGCTGTGCCCTGCCTTGTGCGATAGAATGCAGGTGACGTTGATCCGGTCGGTCTGCGTCGTGCGGAAACGATAGGACAGGCCATACTCGCTGATGACGGGGTCGATCACGCTCGCGATGGCAGCGAAATCCGCATAGCGCTTGTTGTTGTGGCCCGATCGGTTCTTGGTGATGGTCGGAATGCGAGCCTTCGCTTCTGCAATGGCCTCGTTGAACGCCTTGCGGTGCTGGCCGGCTTCCCAGCGATCGCGAAGATCCATGAGCTTGGTCATGACCTCGACGCTCGCGCCACGCTCCAGAGCCATGCCGAGCAGGTCGGCTGGCGTCATCGCGCTGGCAGCGGCGTTGGTCTCTGGGCGAAGGATGACAGCGGATTCAGTCATGATGCTCTCCCGAGTTCATCTGCCAGCCTGCGATGCACGATCGCGCGGCGGGAAAGGTGTATGTCCTTGACTGGACGGTGCTGCTTGCGGCGCTCTGCTTCGGCTTTCCGAAGGGCGGTAAGCTCAGGCGTCCTGCGCTCGACGCGGGCCGCGAGACGCCAGCCAACCCAAGCGCGAAGGGCGCGTTTGACGAGCCGGGCGATCATGACTCGACCTCCGCATCACAGCGCAGTGCTTTGCGAACTGGCGGCTCTCCGCAGTACATGCAGACCAAGCCCGCAGGCGGGGCGAGAACAGCCTTCGTTTCCCGGTTCCTCACAAGGCCTGATCGGATATGAGGATCGAGAGGGCTGCATTCGACGTGTCGTCCGTTTGCGCATGAACGCTGCGCGCAGGCCCAATTCATCCCGCTTCGTCCGGCTAATTCGTTAGGGTGGGTTTCTCGCCCCCATCCCTTCCCGAAATCGGACGCCCCTTCTCGCAAAGCCCTATGCCACGGGTTCCCGCCGAGAGGGTGATCTGGCACGTTCGCGCGCCAGTCAGTCGACAGCCACGACCACTCTAAGTTTTGAGGGTGGGGATGTTCAAAGAAGAGACAGACACTGCCGGCCTCAACCGTCGCGAAAGCAAGGTCATATTCACCGTCGTCAGGTATCCACTTTCCTTCTGCAAAGCGGTGAAACGCGCCCTTGAAGAAGGCAGGCAAAGGCCGGAATTCGTAGACAGCGCGTGTTGCCATAACTACTCTCCCGCCTGCCTGAGACGTTGATCGATACGGGTTTCGGCCTCGGGGAGGTCTTCGTCATCGATCGGCCGGCTGTCGTAGTTGGCCAGTGCCCTATCAACGATGATGGACAGCCCGATGAAGAACAGGAGTATGAGAGCGACGCGGTCGTAAGCGGTCATGTCAGCCTCCCGAGGAGTTTGAAGAGGAGCAGCGACCAGCCGACAGATCCGACCATGAAGAGGCCGAAGCCGAAGAGGCCGCCGAGAGTGCGAAGAGCGCTCATGACGCCGTCGCCTTCATCTCCCGGATTTCGAAGCCGACAGCGGTGATCCATTCGCCGCACGGGTCGGTCTCAAGTCCGTGGCGCTCAGCGTCCTCGGTCATCTCGGTGACGACCGCCTGAAACAGCTCTCCGAGCATGCGGATCTGCTTGTTCCAGAACACGGCGTCGTCATTGTCCGGGAAGGTGTTGCGGACGCTCTGCATCTCGTTCGCAAAGCCCGCGAGCTTCTTCGCTGCGACCGCGACGTGATCGATGGCGTGAACGTAGCCGCCGAATGGCGTGCTGGCCTTGTAGGTGGTGGTGGCGACCATCGGTCACGCCTCCTTGCCAGAGGCGCGGGACAGAGCGGCGCGAACAAGCTTCATTGCGCGCGGGCTGACGGCCTCTTCTCCGGCCCCTATGAGCACACCGCCGTCTACGACAGCCTGAAGCGCCTCCAGCATGTCCGGGGCGGCGGCGATTAGACGGGCGTTGGCCTTAGCTTCGTCTGCCGCATATGCCTCGCCGTCGCGGGGGGCATCCCATGCCGGCACCATCGCAGTCGGGTAGCGATCCGCATTGAGGACCGCCAATACGTTGCCCTCAGAACGGAAGCCCTTGAGGTACTCGACCTCCCAAGGCCCCTTCGTAAATTCCCCGCCAGACATCGGTGTCCGTCTCCTGTTGATGGAGACCAACATATACACGGTCCGTGTATCGCGCAAGCTACAAATTCACGGACCGTGTATTTCTTTTCGACGGGCATTGTGCAGATGCGAGAGAACCGAGCGCGGTCCGTAGCCGAAGAATTGATTCGACCGCTCGCCTTTTAGTTGTGATATAAAGACTCCATTGAGAGCGCGGGCCCAAGGTGGCTCGCTCGGTTCGCTGCCCCCGCGAGAGGGGGAATTTCAAAATTGTCAGCAGGCTGTCGGGGGACCGCGATACGTCGTTGTTAAATTGTTCTCGTTATGTTCTGGTGCACCTTTTAAGGGGAGTTGATCGTGCATCCACCGACTACGGAGCCCATCGAGGGTGAGCTATGGCTAAAGCGACAGGCAATCCAGGTCGCTATGCAGCTGCCAGACGACAAGACAGAGGCGCTGCGCGTTCTTGATTACGCGCGGCAGCTGGTGACGGAATTCCTTTCAAGCGACGATAAGCAGCCTGGGGCGGCCGTTGTGCCGCTCTTTGGGCGCTAGGCGCGCCTTAGATCCAGCGGACGCATACCAAGAGCATCGCGGGCAGCTCGGATGCGGCTGGCCAGGCCGCCTGAAAGCGTGTGCTCGTAGTCTCGACCTCGATAAATCCAGTCGAGGGACGCCCCAGTCGATCGCGCTAATTCCAGAGCCGTGTCGATCGAGATCCGATTCCGACCCTTCTCAAGATTGTTCCAGGCGTTCGGCTTCAGGCCGGTCTTCGCGCAGAATGCAATCTGACTTTCGCCGCTGATGGCGACCCTTAATTGGATCAACCTTTCGGTGATGGCCTCGTTAGAGGTCTCTGGGCGAATGCGATCTGGCATGCGCGCATAGTCGTCAATTGAGGATAGCGTTTCCATACACGCGTTATCCCCCTTGCCAGATACACGCTCCGTGTATATTGTCTGTGACATGCAGACGCTTTCTCAAACCGGCGACGTCATCGACGCCCTTGGCGGCACACGCGAGGTGTCTCGCATTGTCGACCTATCGATGCAGGCGGTATCGAACTGGCGCGCTCGCGGCACCTTTCCACCTGAGACCTTCCTGATTTTGACTGAAGCGCTGCGATCCAAGGGGCATTCCGCTCCTCGTTCGCTTTGGCGCATGTCTGCGTCTCAGGCGGAAGGAGCTGCAGCATGAGCGGCTTCATCTATTTCATCCAGTGCGGCGAACGCGTGAAAATTGGTTGGTCCCGTGACCCCAAGAAGCGGCTCGTCAAGATCCAAAGCGACAATGGCGCGCCCTGCATTTTGCTCGGTTCCGTCCCAGGTACGCTAAGCCAAGAGGCTGAGGCGCATGACCTCCTGCGCCCGTGGCGGGTTTCCGGTGAATGGTTCGACGGCACTGCCGCGCCCGTTCGGGAAGCTTGCAAGGCTTTCGGATGCCTCAACCCACCCAACACGCCAAGAGCGCGCCGTCCCGTCCTCAACACGACGCTCGCGGCGAAGCTCTGGGAGCGCGGGTTTCGGATGAACGACCTCGCGACCGCTCTTCGCATTCACAAGGCCAACCTCAGCAGGTGGGCTCGCACTGGCATTCCGGCGGATCGAGTTCGCGCCGTTGAAGCCATCACCGGCATCCCCAGCCATGAATTGAGGCCGGACCTTTTCGGCCCCTCCCACCAGAACGCAGGACAGGCGGCATGAGCGGCCAGCAACTCCTTTCCATCGTCGAACGCATCGAGTCCCAGCACTCGGCTAAGCGCGAGATAGAGGAAGACACCCGCGAGATCTACGCGGAAGCCAAGGCCAACGGCTACGACACGAAGGCCATCCGCGAGATCATCAAGCGCCGGGCTAAAGACCCGTCCGAGCGCTCCGAATTCGAGAGCATCGTTGACCTCTACGAGACCGAGATCGCCACCGCCTCTCGCGCACATACGCGGGACACGCGCGACGGACAGCCATCCGGGGCAGGTACCGGAAGCGCCGTGAGAGCCGGCGCGCCAATTCCCGAGGCCGTCTGATGGCCGGCCTCTGCTCACTCGAACTGGCGCCCCGGAGCGCCCGTCTGTGGCCGTGTCCCTCCCTGACGGATCACGACAAAGCGACGCGCTGGGATAGCCGTATCGCATCCGGGGCTTTCTCATTCAGCAGCTTCCAAGCTCCGACCGGTATGGCTCCCTCTACCGGGTTGACCGCGTCTGACCGTCGCGCGGGGAGAAAGACGGTCGCTATTTCCCGCGAGGCTTGTTCCTCCCGTCACGTCTCGCGGTTCACTGCCCGGGCTCGGCTTTGCGCCGGCCCGGGCCTTCTTTTCCCTCTCATCCATCCTGACGCGACAGTTCGCCAAAACCCTCGTCAGGACCACGTCCAACCGCTCCATGTGTCTCCCCCTTTCGCGTCCTCAAAGTCGCGAAAGGAAGAGCCGAGATGTCGGTCAAATCCGCCCAGCTTGGAAAATCTAGCCAAGGTTCAGATGAGATGAGTTGCTTCGCTATCCAGGCCCGATCCCACCTCGGCGCCATCGTCCAGTTCGTCGCGCCCTCGATGCCGCTCAAGTCGGCTCTGCCTCGCGTCGCTGCCTATGTCGGCCTGAATGCCCGTCGCTGCCGCGCCCTTTGGAACAGGGAAGCGCGCGCGATCCTGGCACACGAAATCCATCAGCTCGAAGCAGCTCGCGCCCGCATTTCCGAGCGGCTTCTGACCAAGGACATGCACGATCATGCAAGCCATCTGGAGATCCGCGCGGCCCGTTTGGCTGCGGATGACAGCGACCTCCATCGGGAAGAAATTGCTTACCTTCGCGGGCTGGCTAAGCGGGCTCGCGACTTCGCTTCTGATCTGGGGAAGGCGTAAATGAGCCTCTCAGTCCCGATCGAGTACACCGACGCACGTCAGATGCATGCCGATTACGCGGCGCGGCGAAAGAGGTTTTTCCCCAGCCTCGCCCTCGTCAATCGCGAGACGGTTGGTCTTCCCGTTCGTGTTGAACCACCGAAGCTTGAACCGAAAAGCTCAAGCCATGATGTGGTGGATATCCCCAACTTCCTAGCGCTTCGTCCGAAGGCGACGGAATGGCTAGGGATGACCTCAAGGGCGACCTTCCGCCCGTCTGAATCGACCACGATCCTGCGTCTCGTTTACGAGCACACTGGCATCTCGCAGCGAGAGATCAAGAGCGATCGTCGCACGCGCGACGTGGTGCGGCCACGCATGATTGCCTGCTGGCTCATGCGACGCTGCACGACGCTGTCACTGCCCGTCATCGGCCGCAAGCTTGGCGGACGCGATCACACCACCGTTCTGCACGCAGTCAGGGTCATCGACGCTCTCAGGACCGAAGGCGGAGATATCAGGGAGCTGACTGACATGCTCCGCCGCAAGGTCGAGGAAGCGCTCGCCCTTGGTCGCGACGAGGACGACCAGCCGTGAGTGAAAGCCAGACCCACACCTCCACCGCCCGCGAGCAGAAGCGTCTTCGCGACGAGCAGGCTCTTATCGAGGCCGTAGAGACCGAACTCGATCTAGGCGGTGTCTGCTGCATGGACGAGCTGATCAAGCGTGCTCAGGCCCGCGTGAAGCGCCGGAGGATGCAGTGAAGGAGAGCCAGATCCAGGCTGCGGTCATCTCCCATTGGAAAGCCTTTGGGCTGCCCAATACGCTCGTCGCGGCTGTCCCCAATGCCGGCGCCTTTCGGCAGCCTGGCTTGAAGCGTGGGCTGTTCGACCTTGTCGTCATGGGCGGGGACTACCTGCAGGGCCGCACTGGCTGGCTGGAGCTCAAGACCGCCAAGGGCATTCTTGGCCCGCATCAGATCGAGTTCAAGGAACTCTGCATCGCCAACGGCATCCCCTACGCCGTCGCCATAGGCCGTGACGAGCCAATCACGGTTCTGGAGCTGTGGAAGGTCGTCAGGCCGTCGCCAAACCTTCTGACCGCGAGGGCAGCATGAGCAAGCCCCTGCGTCCGACGAAGAACGATAGGCGGCATCGCGCCATGAAAGCGGGTTGCCCTCAATGTGGCTCTCCGCCATCGGTACGCTGTTCGCGCGCAGACGGGGGCGAAAGAGCGTCGGTTCACCGCGCGCGCCTCACAGCCGAGCCCGTGCCGGACATGGCTACTCTGCGGGCTCCGTCCAGCACGTTCTATCGTTCCGATGAATGGCGCGCTGTTCGATATCAGGCATTGAAGCGCAGCAAGGGCTCTTGCGAATGCTGCGGACAAGCCGGCGCTCGGTACGCGCCCCTGCATGTGGACCACGTCAAGCCGCGCTCTCGCTATCCAGATCTGGCCCTCACTCTATCGAACCTTCAAGTGCTTTGCGAAGCCTGCAACGTCGGCAAAGGCGCTTGGGATGAAACCGACTGGAGGCGCGCATGAGCGCCCCCTGGCTCAAATTCTACCCATCCGACTGGCGCGCTGACCCTGCCTTGCGCATGTGTTCGTTGGCTGCCCGAGGACTGTGGATGGAAATGCTCTGCGTTATGCATGAGGCATCTCCGCGGGGGTTCCTGCTTGTCAATGGGAAGCCTCTCACCGTTGGCCAGATGGCCGCGCTGGCTGGCTGCCCAGCCGATGACGCCAAAGCTCTCCTATCCGAGCTGACAGACGCAGGCGTTCTGAGCCGGGACGAAGAAGGTCTGATTTTCAGCCGGCGCATGCGGTCGGATACCGAGAAAGAAGCCAGGGATAAGGCCAACGGCAAGAGCGGGGGTAATCCTGCTTTGAAGAAGGGGGTTAACCCCCCTGATAAGCCAGAGGATAAAGCCCAGATACCAGAAGCCAGAGTTCAGAAAGAACCACCAGCTAACGCTGGTGGCGACGCGCCGCCGCCTGCTTTGTCTCCAGCTGATCAGCTTTGGACTGATGGCATCGCCACGCTTGAAACGATGCATGTGGCTGCACCCAAGGCCCGCAGCATGGTCGGCAAGTGGCTGAAAGACACTGGCGGAGACGCCGGCCGGGTCCATTGGGCCATCGGCGAGGCGTCTCTGCACGGCAGCGGAGACCCCATCCCCTACATCGCCCGCGTCTTGTCGGATCGCTCGACGATCCCGCGAGGCCCGCCCTTTCGCCAAGCCAAACGAAACACCGCCCTCGACGACTTGAACGACCTTTCAGACAGGATGTTCGGCAATGTCCAGCACTTCCCCCGCATCGCAGGTTGAGGCCACCGAGGAGCTCCGGGCGCTCTTCACCGCCTTCCCATCCGACAAGGGGCCGGTGAACGGCTACGCAGCGACCTACCTCATCGCGGTCGAAGGCTACTCGCAGCCCGCCATTCGGAAAGCCGTTACCAGGCTGATCCGAGGTGAGTTCGACTGGTTCGATGGGCGCTTCCTGCCGACCCCGGCCCAGGTCTCTCGTGCCTGCCGGTTCTGCGAGGATCTGATCACACCTCCGAAGCGCCTATCGCTACCGGCACCGGGCGATGCTGTTCCGACCGAAGAGGAGTGGGACCGCCGCACAAAGCAGGCTGAAGCAGCTCGCGACCGCTTCGGCATCAAGCGGACGCAAGGCGAAACCGTCACTGATCGCGACGCCATTCCGGAAGCTCGGAAAGCTGAGCTGGATCGTGCTGTGAAGGCCCAGGCTGATCGCATTGCCGCCGAAGGGCTGCCGAAGCTTTCCGAAGAAGCTCTGGCCATCTTCCGCGAAAGCGCCGAACGAGCCGCGCCGACCCCTGCCGAACAGTTCGACGAATGGGACCGCCGGCCCACCCCCACAATCCATAGGAACGAGGAGAAGGCTGCGTGAGCCCGAAATTGACACCAGCTCAAAAGAACTTGCTAGCGGCGGTGCAGTCCGGAGGGCGCCTTCGCCAAGAATTCGACGTCTGGCGTGGCTATTGGTGGGAGATCGATCGCAAAAAGATCAACCACCAGCCGCCCGAAGCGCTGCTGGTCAGGCGCCTAATAGTGCTCGCCAAGGAAGAGCGCATTGCTAGCGGGCGCTCAACTCGGCTCGCCCAGCCCGCCGAACCCTCCCCCCGTCACAGCACTGGAGAGGCGGTATGATTGGGGTTGGCATCCGCGCGATTCCGGCCAGAACCGACCAAAATAGGAGCGCTTAGATGGGCTGGAGCATCGGTTACGACGAACGGCTAAAGCGTGATGTCGGCTACGGCGTTCCGGCCACCTGTGACCATCCGGGTTGCAGGCGGAAGATCGATCGTGGTCTCGCCTATGTCTGCGGCGGTGAGCCATACGGCGGGGATGAGGGCTGCGGTCTGCATTTTTGCGGGCATCACCTCTGGATGGGCAAGGAGCGTCAGCTGTGCTGGCAGTGCCTTAATGGAGAAGACGAGCCGTTTACGCCCAAACCCGACCGGCCCGTCTGGCTGCGCCACAAGCTCAAGCATCCGAGTTGGAAGCAATGGCGGTGTGACAACCCCGAAGAGGTTTCCAAGCTCATGGGGACACTCGCGGATGCGCACCAAACAAAATCCCCACCCCAGAGAGAGGAGAGCGAGTGATGGGCAAGACCCTTAAAGAGGTGCTGAGCCGCATGTGGATCGAGTGCGATCCTAACCGGCAAGGAAGCCCGCTCGGGTCTGGCTGGAATGCTGACGACCCGATTGTCGGCATGTCCGATCATCTCAATGGCCAACCGCGCTGGCGGTGGTTCGAGCCCCGCGCAGACGCGACTATCGACTATCTGTTTGATCAGGGTTTTGAAGTCGTGCCGCGCAAGGAGCCCCGCCCATGACCCTATCCCATGAGGAGCGCATCACAGGCGTTGCCCTTCTGACGAGCGACGGCCGAATGGTCGCGCTGCCCGGTCCGCACCGCCACCACCATCTGTATGCGGTCAGCGCTCTGCTCGGCATCGACCCTGACCACGAAGGCCACGAGAGCGGCTTCACAACGACTGCCGGCCGGTTCGTCGGACGAGAGGAAGGCGTTGGCATCGCCACAGCTGCTCGGCAGCTCATCCGCAAGACCGAGCCGCCCACCCAGCTGTTCTCGGAGGATTTGTGGTGATGACGCCGGAGGAACGCGCGAAGGCGATCGTTGACGAACTGCAGAACACCGAGGACGAGCGGGCCAATCTGGACCGGGCGCTCGCCCTCATCGCGACCGCCATACGCGAGGCGGAGGACGCGGCGCTGGAGAGGGCCGCGGCATTTCTGCTCGAAGGCCAATTCAGCGAGACCCGCAATGACGCACCGGGGGATCTTGTCGCGGAAGCGTTTGGCCGGGGCATCAAATCCGGCGCCTCGCTCATTCTCCGGTTCAAGCACAAGGACTGACCATGGACGCGCAAGGATGGGCAGTACACTTTCTGGCGGCCTTCGGGGTTGCAGGCTTTGTGTTCGTCATGATCGTCGGCATCTACACGACCAGGGCGATGGATCGTTCGCGGAAGGCTGGTCGAGCAGCGCTTGTTGAACTGACTAGGGTGGCGAACCGCGACGCCTCGCAGAAGGAGCCAGCATGATGGCGAAGATCGCCGGTCGAAAGCGCAAGAGTAACGCACAGCGTACCCCAGGCGGCCAGATCAGCCGCGCCAAGCAGGTGGACCCACGCATGACCGCACTCGCACAACGACACCGCGCCGGCAGGCTCTCGGAATGGCGAGGGAGTGTCGTGGGGCGCTTTCTCGAAGACGATCGGCTGCTGACGAAGGGCTTCAGCTCGAAAGCCCTCTTCGACGCCGCCAATCGCTTCGCCAAACATTACGCTGCATGGCAGGGAGCATACGCTTCGCGCCGGCCGCTCGCCGTGACTGCAGGAGGATCGTCAGCGCCCGAGGACGCAGACCGCGCAGCCAAGGCCATCGAGACATACACGCGGGCCAACACGGTCCTGCAACAGCAAGGCCATGCCGTTCGCCAAGCCACTCACGCCATCATCTGCGACTATCGGGACGAGAGCTATGTGATGCCGTTCCACGTTGCCTTTCACCTCGTCGAGGGCCTGAAGGCGCTGGCAGAGCACTACGGGCTGGACTATCGTCAAGAGGACAGGAGAGCGGCGTGAGCGAGCACGGCGAGTTCATCGCGGAAATGATGCAGGCTGACCTCAAGATGCAGATCCTGATGCAGGAACTGAAGGAGATGCGGGCCCGCCAAGAGCGATACGACCAACGCCGTCGCAAGGCTCGCGCTCTCGGATACCGATCTTCGCGACCGGCTTGACGTTAACCGGAATCCGGTTTACGCATTTAATAGATCGTGGGCTTATTCGCCCAGCGCACAGGTTCCAGACATCGGGCAATACCTCGGCTGGTAACCGGGGGGCGGGCCTTACCAGCTAGCCGCGAGCCAGCGTACCCCGATCGTAATCAGCCCCGCCATCACGGCGGGGTTTTTCGTTCAGGAGCAGGCATGACCATTACAGCCGCTCAAGTGAAGGCCGCGGGTGCAAGCGCCGCCCCTTCCGCTCAGGGCCGCCACGAGTTCACGCTGCCTGAGTTCCGGGCGCTGCTGGATTACGATGGTCGCACTGGCAATTTCTACTGGCGGGTTGATCGCTATCGCGTCGTTGTCGGATCGCTCGCTGGTCAGAGGCACCCCAGCGGTTATTGGATGATAGGCGTTGGGCGTCGTCGGTATCTCGCGCACCGCCTGGCTTGGCTGTTCACCCACGGCGTTTGGCCCAGCGCAACCATCGACCACGCCAATGGCGACCGGCTTGATAACAGGATTGGCAATCTGCGGGCAGCCACAGTCGCGGAGAACTCGCGCAACAGCCGTAAGCGTTCGACGAATACAAGCGGCTTCAAAGGCGTGAGCTGGCGGGCAGGAAGCCAAATGTATCGTGCCTACATCGTCAAAGATGGGCGGCAATATGGGCTTGGTCTGCATAAGACGCCGGAAGCTGCGCACACGGCCTACCTTGAAGCTGCAGCGCGTTTGCACGGCGAATTCGCGAGTGCTGGCTGATGCCTGCGCTTGCGAACCCAAGGCATGAGAGATTTTCTCAGGAGCTAGCCAAGGGCAAGAGCGCGACCGAGGCGATGGAAGCGGCCGGCTACGGCGATCCTCGCAACAGCACGCGTTTGACGAAAAATGACGAAATCGCAGCGCGGGTTGTTGAACTGCAAGAGCGGGCTGCAACGAACGTCGTGATTTCCCGCGAATGGGTGATTGAGCAGCTCGTCGAGAACGTCACCAAGGCCAAGGCCCAAGGCGACATCGGCCCAAGCAACCAGGCGCTTCAATTACTCGGCAAAGAGATTGGCATGTTCGTCGATCGCAGCGAGAACGTGAACATCAACCATGATGTCAGCGACCGCCCCGCTTCTGAAGAAGAGTGGGCCGCCGAACACACCCCTCATTAAGCCGATCATCTGGCGGCCTCAGGCGGGGCCACAGGCGGCTTTCGTCCAGTGCCCGGTCTTCGAGGTCTGTTACGGCGGCGCGCGCGGTGGCGGCAAGACGGATGCAGCGCTTGGAGAGTGGGCCAACCATGCGAAGCGCTACGGCGCCGATGCGAAGGGGTTGTTCGTCCGCCGCACGCTGATTGCGCTTGGTCCAACGATCGAGCGAGCCAAAAGGATCTATAAGCCGCTCGGTGCGGTCTGGCAGGAGCAGAAGAGCAGGTTCGTCTGGCCCAATGGGGCGATCCTGTATTTTCGCTACCTAGAGCGCGATGCGGACGCGGACAACTACCAGGGGCACGACTATACGCGGGTTTATGTCGAGGAACTGACGCAGTTCCCCGACCCTGGCCCGCTGGACAAGCTGAAGGCTACGCTGCGGTCTGCTGCCGGCGTGCCGACAGGCTTCCGAGCGACATGCAACCCCGGTGGCCCCGGCCACACATGGGTCAAGGATCGCTACATCGACGCAGGCGCCTATCGCATCGTCCGCGAGAAGTTCACCAACCCCTTCAACGGGCAGGAGATCGAAAGCAGCCGGGTCTTCATTCCGGCCAAGCTCTCAGACAACCCGGAGCTGCTGAACAACGACCCTCGCTACGTCGCGAACCTCTTTCGCGCTGGCTCGGCTGCGCTAGTCAAAGCGTGGCTTGAGGGCGATTGGGATGTGGTCGAAGGGGCGTTCTTCGACTGCTGGCAAACTTCGAGGCACGTCGTTTCGCCCTTCGCCATCCCGAAAGAGTGGCTCAAGTTTCGGTCGTTTGACTGGGGGTCGGCTTCACCATTCAGCGTCGGCTGGTGGGCTGTCGTGGGCGACGATTACGGTCGCATACCCCGCGGCGCTATCGTTCGATACCGTGAATGGTACGGGGCCTCAGCGCCAAGCAAAGGCCTGAAGCTCACTACAGAGGAAGTCGCCCGCGGCATTCTCGAACGGGACCGCGGCGAAGCGTTCCAATATTCCGTCGCTGATCCTTCGATCTTCGCAGAGGACGGTGGCCCGGCCCGCTCAGAGATATTCGCACGCCACCAAGTCTTTTTCCGTCGCGCCGACAACAAGCGGGTGACGGGCCACGGCGCAATGGGCGGGTGGGACGAAATGCGCCAGCGGCTGAAAGGCCATGGCAAAGCGCCTGACAATACGCCGATGCTGTACGTTTTCGACACCTGTCGCGACTTCATCCGCACGGTGCCGAGCCTCCCGCACGATCCGCGGGACATGGAAGACATCGATACTGACGCGGAAGATCACGTCGCCGACGAGGCCCGCTACGCCTGCATGAGCAGGCCGTGGGTGCCGGCAGCTGAGAAGCCGAAGAAGCCTGAAACTGGCTACCGCTCGACGGTAGCGAAGGATCGTCCCTCATGGCGCTAGTGGAAACGGCAGTGAGCGTTCGCGCTCCCGGCGTTATTGCGCCTACCGACGCTCGCCGTGGGTTTGTGCCTTCGACCGATCGGCGCCCTGGCGTCGTGCCGTCATCCGAGCCCGAAGGCGTCGTCAATATCGCGATCGATCAGGCCGATATCGACAAGTTCCGCAAGATGCTGCGCGACTATGTCGACCTGAAGTCGGACGAGATCAAAGAGCGCCGGATTGCCTGGGCGTATTATCACGCCAAGCAGTGGACAGAGACCGAGCTGAAAAAGCTTGAGGACCGCGGCCAGCCGGAAATCACCTACAACCGCGTAGCCAAGAAGATCAACGGCATCATCGGCCTGCTGGAGCGCCTGAGGCAAGATCCGAAGGCCTATCCTCGCACTCCGGCCCATGAGCAGGGGGCGGAGGTAGCGACACAGGCGCTACGCTATGTGCTCGATGCCTCGCAGTGGGAAAGCCAGCTGTCCGAGGTGAATCTCGACCTCGCGGTAGCCGGCATCGGCGGTTGGGAGCAGTCGCTGGAGCCCACCGACGACGGCTCGGCAGACCCGATCCTGGCGCGGCAGCCGGCTGACACGTTCTTCTACGATCCTCGCTCGCTCAAGCACGACTTCCTCGACGCTCACTTCAAGGGTGTCGCGAAGTGGATGCGCGAGGACGAAGCCAAGGCGTTTCTGCCTGACGCTGAGGCGGAGATCACGGAAAGCGTCGAAACGCTATCCAACGGCACCGACGCCGACACGATGACGCCCGACACGGACAATCTGTGGTGGGATACCGAGCTGAAGAAGCTGCGGGTTGTCGAGGTCTGGTATCGCGAGGGCGGTAAATGGCTGTACGCAATTTACACCGGCACTGTGATCCTGAAGCGAGGCGAAAGTCCGTTCAAGGATAGCAAGGGCCAGTCAGCCTGCCGCTTCATCATGCAGTCGGCGAATGTCGACGAGAAGGGGAACCGATACGGGTTCGTTCGCAACCTCAAGGGCGCCCAGGACGAGATCAACCATCGCCGCTCACGCGCGCTGCACGCCTTCAACACGAAACAGGTCATCATCGAAGAGGGCGTCGTAAGCGACATCGAGAAGATCAGGGCTGAGGCCCACCGTGTCGACGGCGTTATCTCATTGCCCGAAGGCCAGTCCGGCAAGCTCCGTATCCAGAGCAACACCGATATCGCCATGGCCAACGTGCAGATGCTGCAGGAGGCGAAGGAGGAGATCGAGAATTTCGGTCCCAACTCCGCGCTAATCGGCCAAGGGCTCGACAACAAGTCCGGACGGGCCATCGCCTTGCTCCAGCAGGCGGCAATTGCCGAGCTCGGTCCGTTCATCGTGCGCGTCCGCGCCATGAAGCTTCGCTGCTATGCGCAGAGCTGGGAAGCCGTTCGCGAGTTCTGGAAGACACCACGCTATATCCGCCTGACCGACGACGAAGGGCTTGCGGGCTTTCTTGGCGTCAACCAGCCACGCCAGAATGAGTTTGGTGAGGTCGTCGGCATCGAGAATCCGATCGGCAAGGTGCTGGTCGACTTTGTGCTGGACGAGGGTCCGGACACGATCACCCTCCGCGAAGATGCCCAGCAGGCCATCGGGCAAGCCATGTCTGCCGGCGG
>JAURVS010000463.1 GCA_030655355.1 Sphingopyxis sp. | reverse complement strand
TGAACCGCTACTCCGCCGCCTCTTCGACCATCACCTTCTTGTAGATGCTCGTGCGCGGATAGGAGCAGAGCCGCATCACCATCGGCTCAAAAAATTCGAGCGGCTCGCTGTCATAATCAGGGTCGAATGCCGGCGCGTCATATTTTTCGCAGAATTCGGCGCATGCGGCATAATAGGGACTATCGCGAAACTGGTCGCGCATGTCGCGGTCGAGCCCCAGATAGTGGAAGAAATAATGGCCCTGAAAGACGCCGTGATGCTGGACGATCCACAGATTCTCCTCTGACAGGAATGGCTTGAGGATCGCCGCCGCGACGTCGGGATGGTTGAATGCGCCGAGCGTGTCGCCGATGTCGTGGAGCAAGGCCATCACGACATATTCTTCGTCGCGGCCATCGCGATGCGCACGCGTCGCGGTCTGTAGGCAATGTTCGAGGCGGTCGACGGGAAAGCCGCCATAGTCGCCGCCGAGCAGCTTCAGATGATCAAGGATGCGCTTGCCGTTATTCGGCGCGAATTCCTTTTGCTCGCGCGCAATGATGTCCCAGTCTTTCTGCGTCCCGTCGATCATCGAGCGGAATGTCGCATGCTCGTGCGTCATGTCGTTCATGGCAGCCTCTCCTATTTTGAGAGCGAACCTATCCTATTCGTTGTTATTTGCAACGTTGTAGGTCTTGACCTCGGCCTGCGTCAGACACCGCCGCGTCGACTTATCGTCCGCATTGGCAAGCGCCTTTTGTTGATACATGACTTCAGTCAGCAGCTTGCGCGACACGCCCATGCGGATCAGGAAGTCATTGTCTTCGCTCGCGAGCAGCGCCGCGTCCTGTTCGATGTCGCCAATCAATTCTTTGGTCGCATCGGTGCCCATCGCGACACTCATGTCGATCGCGCTGCGGTCGCCGGTGCGCGTGAACATATGGACGATAAACAGCCCGCCCGGATCGATCACGCGAGGCTGCCCGCCCATGAAGATGAAATTGCAGGCGCTGAAACAGGCCCAGCCCGAGGGAATGCGAGTCGTCAGGCCGAAGTTCGAGCGAATGATGCGTCCCGCGGCGTTGCCCGCGCGCGCGTCGCCGCCGGGCGAGCGCAGCCAAACCTCGCCCACATCGGGATTGGCCGCGAGCACCGCCTTCAGGCGGTCGGGCAGCCCGGCGTCGATCCGCCCCTCAGCGAGCAATATTTTGCTGCCGTTTTTGACGACCGGGGTCAGCTGCATCGTCGCATTGGTCGACCAGTCCGGAGCAAGCGGGCAGGTCGGATTTGCTGGATCTGTCTTGACCTTTGCGGCCCCGGTTAGACTCGCGAGCAGGCTTACCGCCAGTGCGGCCCGGGCGAGCTTATGCGGCCAAGACATAACGCGAGGCACCCGATTCCTTGCACATTTTCTTGCTTACCCGCGTTTCTTCGCCCTCAACGATGACGATATCGGTGACATTCATGCAGCGCGTGCCGTCGGCCAGATCGTTCCGCGCGGCAACGGTTGACGATCCGCTGACTTCCGGGCGCGTCGCGCTGGTCCAGTTTGATGTCGCCCCAACCTCTTCGCCGCGCGTCACTTCTTCGGTCGCCGCCGCTGCTTGTACCTGCTCGGCCGGATCCAGGCGGCACGCGATCGCATCGGTCAGCGTCCCGCTGACCTCCGAAATCGGCACATAGCTATAAACGCCGGCCCTGCTTGCCGCGTCGCCAACCGCGTCGTTCAGCACGTTGCCGAGGATATTCCGGCCGATGCTGCTGCCCTTCTTGCCTTTGGGGCAGCCGCCATTGCCATCTTCACTCGGCTTGGGAGCCGGTGTCGTCACTTTGCGGAGAAGGCTGCCGAATTGGGCTTGCGCCGGCGCGACCGCGAGCAGGCAGGCCGCGAGTATTGCGGGAGTCGCCAATATTTTACGCATCATCGAAACCACCTTTGTCGTGTCCGAAGCCAGACCATAGTGCGACCCATGTAGCGATGGTTCATGCCACCCGCTGTGATTTTCATCAACTCTGCAAGATATGTCATCCATGCAGGTTGAATTAGCGATGAATATGTAACACTAACGCGGCCATGCTCTCGCAAAAGACCCGCTATACGATCCGCGCGTTCCAGCACCTTGCCGACAATTGGGGCAAGGGGCAGGTTCAACTCGCGGATATTGCGGACGCGCAGAACATCCCGCCCAAATTCCTGACCGTCATATTGTCGGAAATGGCTCGCGAAGGGCTGCTCATTTCGCAGCGCGGACGTGACGGTGGCTATCAGTTGGCACTGCCCCCGATCGACATCAGCTATGGCGACCTGGTCCGCCTGACGCGCGGTTCGCTCGCGCTGGTGCCGTGCGCTGCGCGCAACGCGCACGAACATTGCAAAAATTGCCTGCCCGAGGCCGAATGCCGAATGCGCAGCCTGATGCTGAAAGTTCGCGACGATACGGCCTCGATCCTCGATCGCATCACGCTAGCCGATCCGATCACGATGGAACCGCTCTTCGAAAAGGAAGATGCGGCCGAATAGAGGCGGCCCCGCGTGGGCCCAACAGGGAGTGCCGCATGCAACGCATCATTGCCGGAGTGGCGCTCTTCCTTCTGGCGCTGCCGCATGCTGCCAGCGCCAAAGGCACGGAAAACGTGCCGCTCTATGAGCGCACGTTGAGCTTCACGCTTCCCGCCGACATGGTGCGCGCGACCGACAAGGATAATGGCACCAACCGGCTGATCGAATATGTGCCCAAGGGCGAAACCGTCGCAAACTGGACGCGGCTGGTGACGATCCAGGCGTATCGCGGGCTCGGCACGTCACCGCAGCCGACTGCCCAGATTGCGCGGCAGGCTTTTTATCCCGCCGCATGCAAGGTCGGTCCGATCTATCAGGACAATGGAGAAAAGCCGCTCGCTGGCGGCCTCAAGCGGACGCTGGTTCTCAACGGCTGCGCCTCGCTACCGCCGGGCGCCTATCCGAAGGCGCTCGCCGGTGCAGGAGAGCAGGACTTCATCCTGATCTTTCGCGACAGCGACACAATTTACACACTGAATTATGCGGTACGAGGCAAGCCCTTTGCAGGAAAGGCGCCGCCCGTTCCGCTCGCCACGGCAGAGGCGCTGCTCGGCAATGTCTTTGGAAATATAAAGCTGCAGCCGTGAAGGCGCCCTCGCGGTCCTGCGACTGATGCCGCCCGACCGTGCAGCTTTTTTGGATTTCGTGCGTAATGAAGCAAAACATTGGTCGCACCGGAGTTCCCCCGATGGAAATATATTTGCTTCTCGCCGCGACGTTGACTCTCAACATCGTCGCGCTGGCTGTCGTCGTGAGCAAGCTGCGCAGTGATTTGCGCGAGCAAAACCGGTATGCTGACAGCCGAACCGCCATGGCGCATCGGGAAGCGGCCCTGTTGCGTCGTCATCGGCCTTTGTCTGTGGCCGCAAACCGCGATGATATGCGGAAGCGCCGCGATCGCGCCGGAGACATCGCCGGCTGGCCGTCGCGAAAATCGGCCTGACGCTTCGCATATCGCCAAGGCTAGGTATGCCGCACGCTTTCCGAGAGCGCGCGGACCGACGCGACACTTCACGCCAAATGACGGAGAACCGTCGGCGTTTTGCGGAAAATATCTGTAAAGAAAATAGAACTATATCAGCGATATAGTGTGGAAATGGTGGAGCCTAGCGGGATCGAACCGCTGACCTCCTGCATGCCATGCAGGCGCTCTCCCAGCTGAGCTAAGGCCCCTTGCCATTTCTGCCGATCACTCTCTGGGTGGTGCGATCGGGTTGCCGCCTTTAACAGTGCAGGCTGGCGATGCAAGGGGCCAAATGCATCTTGCGATGCGTTTTTTGGCCCCTCGCGAAAATTATCAGGTTTCGACGATGTCGTCGTCCGCCGTCGCGACGCCAAGATCGTCGTCGCCGCCAAGGTCAACGTCGTTGTCCGGCGAATCATTGTCCTCGTCGACATCGACGTCCAGATCCAGATCCTCGTCAACGACGACCTCTTCCTTCACGATCTTGCCAGGCTTCTCAACCTCGAACGGCATCGGTTGCTTAGATTTCAGCACCGATTCCGGGATCCAGTTGTAACCACAGTTGATGCAGTTGATCGGATCATCCTTGGTCAAATCATAGAATCGGGTGGCACATTTCGGGCAGCTACGCTTCGTGCCCCATTCAGCCTTTATCATAAATGCCTCATAACCTTCTGGAAAGAGATTAGAATTTCTGGAAAGCGACGGTTACCTCCACGGCATCCATCAAATCGGCGTGCGCCTTGCCAGATTGCAAGCCCGCTGTCAAAAGCGCCCACGCCATGACCGATCAAACCGCCACGCCGCGTAGCTTTTCCGCTTCCGTTCCGCTTCGAGGTAGGATCGCGATTCCCGGCGACAAGAGCATTTCGCATCGCTCGCTAATGCTTTCGGCTCTGGCGGTCGGCGAAAGCCGCGTTACGGGTCTGCTCGAAGGGCATGATGTGCTCGCCACCGCGGCGGCGATGCGCGCGATGGGCGCCACGATAGAGCGCCGCGACGATGGCGAGTGGCGAATCCATGGTGTCGGTGTTGGTGGACTGCTCCAGCCGCGCGAAGCGATCGACATGGGCAACAGCGGCACCTCGACGCGCTTGCTCATGGGCCTCGTCGCGACGCACCCGATCAGCGTGACCTTTGTGGGCGATGCCAGCCTGTCGGGACGACCGATGGGCCGCGTGATCGATCCGCTGAGCGCGATGGGCGCCGAGATCACTTCGTCGCCCGGTGGGCGCCTGCCGCTGATGGTGCGTGGTCTCGCCCCTGCCATCCCCCTCGCCTACCGCCTCCCCGTCGCTTCGGCGCAGGTGAAGAGCGCGGTGCTGCTCGCAGGCCTTAACACCCCCGGCATCACCGAAGTGATCGAGCCCGTCCCGACCCGCGACCACAGCGAGCGCATGCTGCGCGGTTTTGGCGCCGACCTCAGCGTCGAAACCGATGCCGACGGCACGCGTCATATCCGCATTGTCGGAGAGGCCGAGTTGAAGCCGCAGACGATCGTCGTTCCCGGCGACCCCTCGTCGGCCGCTTTCTTCATCGTCGCCGCGCTGCTCGTCCCTGGATCGGACGTGGTCATCACGAATGTCGGGCTCAACCCGACGCGCGCGGGTCTTGTCGATGTTCTGAAACAGATGGGCGGCGACATCGAATTGCTGGACGCGCGCACCGTTGGCGGCGAGCCGGTCGCGGATCTGCGCGTCCGACACAGCAGCCTCAAGGGCATCGACGTCGATCCCGCGGTTGCGCCGAGCATGATCGACGAATTTCCGGTGCTGTTCGTTGCTGCGGCGTTTGCCGAAGGCCGCACCGTCACGACCGGCCTCGACGAATTGCGCGTCAAGGAAAGCGACCGCATCGCGGTGATGGCGACCGGGCTGACGGCCATTGGCGCTCACGTCGAAGAGACGGAAGACGGGCTGATCATCGACGGCACCGGCGGCGATCCGCTTGCGGGCGGAGCGACCATCGCCGGCCATCTCGATCATCGCATCTGCATGAGCTTTGCGGTCGCCGGCCTCGTCAGCAAAGCGCCGGTAACGATCGACGACATCGCCCCGGTGGCAACGAGCTTCCCCAATTTCGAAGCGCTTCTGGCCGGACTTCAAGGATGATCATCGCCGTCGACGGGCCGACCGCGTCGGGCAAGGGCACCATCGCGAAGGCGCTTGCGGCGCATTTCGGCCTGCCCGTTCTCGACACCGGACTCCTCTATCGCGCGGTCGGCTATCAGACGCAGCTCAACCATGGCGATGCCGACAATTTCGCGGATGCGTTGGCGGCGTGCGATTTCCCTGACGCCTTGCTGGACGACCCAGCGCTGCGTTACGAAACGACGGGAGGCCTCGCGAGCCGCGTGTCGATCCATCCGCAGGTTCGCGCGGCCTTGTTCCAGCGGCAGGTTGATTTCGCCAATCAACCGGGGGGCGCCGTGCTTGACGGGCGCGACATCGGCACTGTCATCGCGCCGCATGCGGATGCCAAGCTGTTCGTCACCGCCACCCCCGAAGAGCGCGCGCGGCGACGCCATGCCGAAATGATTGGGCGCGGCGTCGATGTCAGCCTCGATGCGGTGATCGCCGACGTTCACGCTCGCGACGCACGCGATACCGGGCGCGCCGACGCGCCGCTGATCCGCGCTGCCGACGCGATGCTGCTCGACAATACGAATATGGACAAGGATGCAGCGCTTGCCGCCGCAATCGCCTTTGTCGAGGGGCGCCGGGCGCTCCTTGGCTGAAACCGGCTTTCCGCCTTGCTTCCACCCGCCTTGCAGACTATATGCGCGCCGTCCGACGGGCTTAATTGCAGGTCGAGGCATGGACAAACCGCCGCTCGAAATCGAGTGTCGGGCGTGACGGGGCTCACCCGCCGCGCCCATTTTGCTTTGTCCATGGCTTGCCAGTGAAGGTTCGAAGGATGCCGCGTTCCGCATCCGGCGGGCGTGGCAGATCGGCCACAAGACCAGCGGAACCAACCGCTTGGCCGGAACAAATGAAGTAAGGACACACATATATGGCCACTACGGCTTTCCCGACGCGCGACGATTTCGCCGCGATGCTCGATGAATCGCTTGGTGGTGCTGACGGCGGCTTTGAAGGCCGCGTCGTCAAGGGCACCGTGACCGCGATTGAAAACGACCTGGCAGTTATCGACATTGGCCTGAAGAGCGAAGGCCGCGTGCCGCTTCGCGAATTCGCGATGCCGGGCCAGAAGGCCGACATCAATGTCGGTGACGAAGTCGAAGTCTATGTCGACCGCGTCGAAAACGCCAATGGCGAAACCATGCGGTCCCGCGATCGCGCCCGCCGCGAAGCCGCCTGGGATCGCCTGGAAGAAGAATTCAACAAGGAAGCACGCGTCGAAGGCGTCATCTTCGGCCGCGTCAAGGGCGGCTTCACCGTCGACCTCGGCGGCGCCGTGGC
>JAURVS010000435.1 GCA_030655355.1 Sphingopyxis sp. | reverse complement strand
TGGGTGATCGACGCGCTGGCGCTGCTTGGCGTCGAAGCGCGCCGCGCCGACGGACGCATCGGCATCTGGACTGACGATCGGCAAGGACGCGAAGCGAAGATCGGAGCGATCGGGGTGCGCGTGAAGCGCTGGGTGACGCTTCACGGATTTTCGCTGAACATCGCACCCGACCTCGCGCATTTCGGTGGCATCGTGCCGTGCGGCATCGCCGAATTCCCCGTGACCAGCCTTGCCGCACTCGGTCGGACCGCATCCTTCGCCGACGTCGACGCCGCGCTCACGCAAAGTCTGCCCGCGTTTCTCGACAAGCTGGGACCGAGCGATTAGGAACGGCGCATGAACCGGACCCTGATCGCCTCGCTCTTCCTCCTGTCGCTAACCGCCTGCGGTGGCGGTGATACCGCCAGCAAATCGACGACCAAGCTCGATGCTGTCGAGGTTCAGCCGGGCTCGGTCAGCGATTCGATGATCATCCTCGACGATGCGGTCAGCGACGGGACTGCCGTCGACAACAGCGTGCCCGACGACGGTACGAAAAAGGATTCGGCGAAGACCGACGATACCGATGCCGCCGACAAGGGCGCGGACGAAGGCGCCGAAGCCGTCAATCCCGAAGCCGTCGACATACCCGTCGCAAAACGCGCGATTACCCCCGATTCCGCCAAAAAGGGCGAATAGGCCCTAACGCAGTCCCAGATTCTTGTGCGTCTGCAACGACAGACGCCAGCGCGGATCGTTCATCACCAGATCGATACATTGCTGGACGTTGCTCGCGGCATTCGGGTCGTCGAGTGGCTGGACGAGCAAATGCTCGAAATCGAGCCCCGCCAATCTCGCGACGTCGCTGCCCGGCTGCGGCCAGACGAGCTTCAACTCGTCTCCGCTCAATTGCACCAGCTCGCTGCCCGCTTTCGGGCTGACGCAGATCCAATCGATGCTACGCGGGATCGGCAGCGTGCCGTTGCTTTCGATTGCGATGGTGAAGCCATGGCCGTGAAGCGCGTCGATCAGCGTACCGTCGACCTGCAGCATCGGTTCGCCGCCCGTCAGCACGACATAACGGTCCTCGGTACCGGGGCCCCAGCTTTCGGAAATCACCTTGGCCAGCGCGGCCGCCGAGCGATACTTGCCGCCGAGCGTTCCATCGGTGCCGACAAAGTCGGTGTCGCAAAATTGGCAGATCGCTTTGCTGCGGTCCTTCTCGCGCCCCGTCCACAGGTTGCAACCGGCAAAGCGGCAGAAAACCGCCCGGCGCCCCGCCTGCGCGCCCTCGCCCTGCAAGGTGAGGAAAATCTCTTTGACGGCGTAGACCATCGATCAGGATTCGACGGCGTAGCGGGTCGGATCAACCAGCCCGGCGTCGGCAAAACCCTTGCTGCGAAGGCGGCAGCTATCGCACAACCCGCAATGCAGCCCGCCGGGCGCCGGATCATAGCATGACCAGCTGTCTCCGGCATCCATGCCAAGCCGTGCTGCCTCGGCGGCAATATCGGCCTTGGTCATGTGCTGGAGCGGCGCGTGGATGCGAAAATCGACGCCTTTGTCGCCGTCGCGCGTCGCCAGCCGCGCCAGATCCTCAAAGCCCGCAATAAATTCGGGACGGCAATCGGGATAGCCCGAATAATCGAGCGCATTGACTCCGATCACAATGTCCTGCGCATGCCGCGCTTCGGCCAGCCCGAGCGTCAGCGACAGGAAAATCAGATTGCGCGCGGGCACATAGGTGACGGGAACATCGCTCCCCACCCCGTCCTTGGGCACGTCGATATCGGCAGTCAGCGCCGATCCGCCGAAGCGGCGAAGATCGAGCGGCAGCACGATATGCTCGACGGCGCCGACTTCCGCGGCGATCCGCGTCGCCGATTCCAGCTCGACGCGGTGGCGCTGGTTATAATCGATCGTCAGGGCGACGATGCGTGCGCCCGCTTCGCGCGCGAGACCTGCGCACACCATCGAGTCGAGGCCGCCCGACAAAAGGACGATTATGGGTTTTCCGGCTATATTCTGCATGCGGCGCCCGATACGCCTGCGCCGATAGCGGCGCAAGAGGTGGCTTGGCGCCACGTCTCAAAGAAATGGGCCGCGAAGCAATTGCCGCACGGCCCAGTTCGGCATCACAGCCGTTAGGGAAGGGACACACATCGGTATGCCACACATTCCAACTACAAGATGATAGTTAATATATCGTTCGCTCAGCAGCCGCCTGTGCGGCGGGCTTCGATCGCCTGCGAGAAGGGCTTGCCGTCGGCGATGCCCTGCGTGTCGATCTGAACCAGCCGGTTCGTCTCACTGCGGATATTCGTCCGGCCATGCCCAGCGCCCGGGCACGTATAATGCACCGTCACCGAATTCGGCGTATCTTCGATCACATAACGTGAACAGCTGGCGCGCGGGTGATAGATCTGGATCATCCGCCGCGCGTCGCCGACGCAAAAGGTCTGCAGCACGGCATCCTTGCCGCGTTCACGAAGCTGCCAGCTTCCCTTTTCCAGGCGATCAAGCATCGCCAGCGACGGCGCCTGCGCCGGCACGGCTGTCGCGCCCGCCAGCGCGCACGCTGCTAAAGACCATCGCAAGAAGGGAGAGAAGATCGCCATTTTAACCTATCCATTGGCTGCCCGAGACCGGGCGGAATTGCGACCCCGTTGGACACAATCTAGCAATGCATTGGTCAAATTTCAACCGCTGGGCGACAAATCATACCGCTTCATCGTCATCCGAGGGCTCGCG
>JAURVS010000444.1 GCA_030655355.1 Sphingopyxis sp. | reverse complement strand
AAGTTAACACGCGCCTAACGCCCTGTCCCAAAATGGGCATTGAAAATATTAATCAAAATTTCAATTTGCTTAAATGCTCTTAACTTTTTAGCAGGGCAATCGCTAAGGAGCACAAAACACCGAACGAGGTGTCCAGCTTGTGAAGCGCGCCGTGGGGCGGTGGCCACATGTCTGGTTGGGGGATGACAATGCGAATGGTTATGGGAGGCAGACCCCGTCTGTCTGCAATTCGAATTGCGAGCATCGCCGCCGGATTGCTTGTCGCGATTGCGCCGGCCCAAGCCCACCCCGATTCCGTCGCGATCGATGTGACCGCAGAAATCAAGGAACGGTGCGGCTTCACTGCAACCGGCCCGACTGGCGTCGATGCGCCACGGGACCTTGAAAATGCAGCCAGCCTGTCGATCAAGGTCGGCCTCGATTGCAACACACCCTATGCGATCGGCATCACGTCGGAAAATGGCGCTCTGGTCAATCTGGATGCCAAAGACGACGGGTCGGGCTTTGCCTTCAGCAAATCCTACCGCGTTGCCGTCGCGCTCGACACCGACAAGGGCATCGTCCGCAGCGAACGCTGCGCTTCGCGCGAATTGTCGGCCGAAGGCCGATGCGATTTCGCTTCGGTCCGCGCAGGCAAAGGCCTGAAGTCGGGGCGCGGGATCAGCGTCGGACGCGATGCGGTCATCACGATCGACTGGCCCGCCCAGACCACGCTCCCGCGTCGCCTCGCCGCCGGCCGTTACAGAGACACATTGATTCTTGTGGTGGGGCCGCGCGGATGATGCAGCTCCACACCACCTCCTGTTTCAGGAGTTGCTCTAGAGGGTCGGTCTAAAGCTGTGCTTAAGCGCCATGGTTAAATAATTTAACTTTGAGCCGCGATGAAAGACGGTCGGCTATATCTCGATCATTATCCGTACTTTATCGGCCGTCGTTCCAACCATTCGGGCAATTTGTTCGCGGCTTCGAGCCAGCAGATCATCGAGAAGTTCGGGAACGTCGGGACCGAA
>JAURVS010000411.1 GCA_030655355.1 Sphingopyxis sp. | reverse complement strand
TTTTCGTCATGGCCAACGCCGATGCCACCCCGCTGATGCCGCATGCGACCGCCGCCTGGCTGGTCGATAACACCGGCCTCACTTTCGTCCAGCCCGCCGAATATTGCGGCATCCACAGTCTCGAAGTTCAGGCGATTGCCGACGAAACGGCCGCGACCACATATCCCGGCCGCGATCCCGTCCGCGCGCACGAGCTGTCGATGGAAGACCTCGAACAGGGTCAGGACGACCCGAACTACAAGCTCAAGATGAGCAAGCAGGCGCACGACACGATCCGCCGCACCCGCGGCCCGCGCAACACTCCGGTCAGCAAGCGCCAGGACAAGCCCGACGGCATCGCCTGGATCCTGAAGAACCATCCCGAGGTTTCGGATGGCGCGATCGGCAAGCTGATTGGCACCACGCGCAACACGATCGGCGCGATCCGCGACCGCAGCCACTGGAACAGCGCGAATATCGTCGCCAAGGATCCGGTAACGCTCGGCCTCTGCTCGCAGCGCGAACTCGACGCCCTCGTTGCCAAGGCCGCGAAAAAGGCTGGCATCAAGGCACCCGAGGACAGCCGTTTCGAAGGCGATCGCGAAGCAGTGCTCGAAGAGCTGCGCGCCGAGCGCACTGCTGCGAACGAAGCGCGCGCTGCCGAAGTGGCGGCCGAAGTCGCGAGCGACGAAACGGCGTCCTGACGCATGTCGGTGGGTGATGAGGACAATATCCCGGCGGCCAGCGGCTCGCCGGATGCCTCATTGACGCAGGACGACAGCTTTACCGCGACCAGCCATGCCGGCCTCACCTATCCGTGGGGCGACGCCGCGCCGGCGCCGGGCGAAACGATCCGCATTGCAAATGGCATCAGCTGGGCGCGCATTCCGATGCCGGGCTCGCTGGGGCATATCAACAGCTGGCTGCTCGATGACGTCGCCAGCGATGGCGACGACGGCACCGCGGTGGTCGACACCGGCATCTGCCTCACCATGTGCTCCGACGCGTGGAAAGCGCTTTACGCCGGCGCGCTGAAGGACAAGCGCATCACGCGCGTCATCGGCACGCACCTGCACCCCGATCATATCGGCCTCGCCGGCTGGATTGCGAAGAAGCAGGACGTGAAGCTGTGGATGACACGCGGCGAGATGCTGACTGCGCGCGCGATCATTGCCGATATCAGCGAAACGGTGCCCGACGAGGCGTTGACGCAGTCGCGCGCCGCGGGCTGGGACGATGCGGCGATCGAACGCCAGAAAGGCGAAGGCTGGGGCCGTTTCGGCATGATGGTCTTTCCGCTGCCGCGGTCCTACGTCCGCATCAAGGACGGCGAGCGGCTCGACATGGGCGCGCACCAGTGGCGCGTCGTCACCGGGTCGGGGCACAGCCCCGAACACGCGTGCCTGTGGAACGAGCAAGAGGGCGTGCTTGTCTCGGGCGATCAGGTGCTGCCGCGGATCAGTTCGAACGTCTCGGTCAACATCACCGAGCCCGACGCCGACCCGCTCGGCGAATGGCTGTCGTCGATCGACAAATTGCTCGCGACGGTGCCTGCCGACGTCGTCACCTGCCCCGCGCACGGCGAGCCGTTCAAGGGGCTGCACGTCCGCCTGATGGCATTGCGCGACGAGCATCGGATGCGGCTTTATAATCTGGCCGAAGCCGCAGCAAAGTCGCCGCTGCGCGCGGTCGACAGCTTTCCTTTGCTTTTCAATCGCCCGATCGGCGAACATAATCAGGGGCTTGCGACAGGCGAGGCGCTTGCGCATCTCAAGCGGCTCGAAGTCGAGGGGCGCGTCAAGCGCGAGGATCGCGACGGGGTGTGGTGGTATCACGGAGTCGCATGATGCGCGGCCTGTTCGGTTTTCTGCTCGCCGCGGCGATCGCGGCACCGTCCGCCGTCGCGGCGACCGAAGCGCAGACAAGCGCCGAAACCAATGACGAGATCGTCGTCACCGCGCGCCGTTCGGGGGCGCCGATGTGGACGATCCAGACGCAAACCGGCGTCGTCATCCTCGTCGGCGAGATTGCGGGCGTGCCAAAGGCGACCCCGTGGCGGCCCGAGCGGCTCGAAGGCGCCACCGATCGCGCACAGCGGGTCATTCTCGGAACGAAGGCCAAAGTGTCGCCCGGCGACATATTGCGGCTGATCTTCAAAGGCGGCGGGCTCACCAAATTGCCGAAAGGGCGCGTCGCCGCAGACTATCTCGACGCGCAACAGATGAAGCGGCTGCAGACGCTCGAAACGCGGTTCGATCAGGATTATGCGCGCTCGAACTTTTTGATGACGGCATTCGACCTGCTGTCGAAGCGACTTTCGTTCAACAAGGACACCGCCGACGACGCATCGGACGTCGTGCGCAAGGCGGCGCGCCAGTCGAAGATCCCGACGCAGCCCGTCGGTGAAGTGCGCGGCGAGGATATGCTCGACAATCTGTTCGCCGCCGCGCCCGAGACGCATATCGCATGCCTCGACGCCGCAATGGCGGCTGCCGAGGCGGGGGGCGATATCGTGATCGAGCGCGGGCGTGCATGGACCGAATTTGACGTGCCCGCCGTGATGGCGAGCCCGCTCGAGGATGCGCTTGGCCGCTGCTGGCCGTGGACCAACGACAGTTTCGGGCCCGAACTGCGGCAGACTTGGGTCGGTGCGATCCGCGACGCCACGACGCAGTCCGGCGTCACGCTGGCGGTGGTTCCGCTGCGTATCCTCGCCGAGAAGGATGGCGTGCTCGATCGGCTCAAGGCGCAGGGCCTGCCGATCACCGGGCCCGCCTGGTAGCGTCTAGCGCGGTCGCTGCATGATCCAGCTGAACGCCATCGCGTTGAAGATGGTGTAGAGGCCATAGAGCATCATCGCAGTGAACCAGTTGCGCGTCGCGATCGCCATCGAGCCGACGAGCAGCAAAAATTCGAAGACATAGGTGATGTTCGGCCCGACCTTGTCGGCAAGCGGTTTCACCATCTGCTGGATCAGCGGGTCATCGCTTTCCATGAAGGCGCGGTGCATCGCAAAATTCCCGACCCCGGCGCAGAAAATGGCGATGATTGCGATCCACATAGGTCTGCAAATGGGGCAGGCGGGGTGGAAATGCCAGCAACTTTCGGGTTATAGGGTTGCATCGGACGCGCACCGGCCCCGCGCGTTCGATCGAACGAACCCGGCTTCTGCCCCCAGAGAAGGACGTCTTCGGTGACAACTCTCCCCCGCTTGGCTGCGCTTTGCCTGTCGCTTCCCGCTCTTTTTGCCGTTTCCCCTGCGCAGGCATCGCAGGAGCCCGTGGACCCGCCGCAGCCCAATCCGGCGCTCGTCGACCCGGTGCTTGCCAATCCGGTTCCGACCGTGACGATGGAGCCCGACCCCGATTTGCCCGAAGCCGTCCGCGCGATGATCGACGCCGCCTTTGCGAGCGGCGAGAATGACGATGTCGAGGCGGTCGCCAAAATCGCGAGGCGGACCAATCCTGCCAATATCGGCGAAATCGACGCGCTCCTCGCTTATTATCGGAGCGGAAATCCGGCCGAGACGCCGCCCGATCCCGTGCGCAATATGCTCGCGGCGGCGATTGCCAGCGGCAAGGATGCCGATGTCGAGGCGGTGGCCCAGGTCGCGAAGGCCGCCAGCCCCGACGACGCGGCGGAGATCGAGGAGCGGCTGCTCGCCTATCGCGCCGAGCGGAAGCGGCTCAAGGATGAGGCTGCAGCCGCCGAACGCGCTCGGCTGGCCGCGGCGAAATTCTGGCAAAATTGGAAAGGCGAGGGGCAGATCGGCGCCTCGCAGAGCAGCGGCAACACCGAATCCGCCGGAGTCAGCGCCGGCTTGGCGCTCGCGCGCAAGGGGATCGACTGGACGCAAAGGATGCGCGCGCAGGCCGATTATCAGCGCACGAACGGCGAGACATCGGTCGAACGCTACCTTGTCGAACTGGAGCCGCAATATCGGATCAACGACCGGGCCTTTGCCTTCGGCCTTGGCCGGTGGGAGCATGACCGGATCCTCGGCTATGACACGCGCTGGAACCTGTCGGGCGGGCTCGGCTACAAGGTGATCGACAACAAGAAGATGACGCTGAGCCTGAAGGGCGGGCCGGCGTTTCGCCAGACCGACTTTGTGAACGGCAATGAGGATACCGAACTCACCGCGCTCGCGGGGCTCGATTTCGGGTGGCAATTGTCGCCGACATTGCGGCTGACGCAGGTCGCATCGACGATCATCGGCGAGGCGAACGGCTCGACCAGCTCGCTGACCGCGCTCAACGCCAAGCTGACCGGCGCGCTGTCGGCGCGCATCGCCTATTCGGCGCAAATCGATACGAGCCCGCCGCCGGGCATCGAAAAGCTCGACACGCAGACGCGGTTTACTCTGGTTTACGGCTTCTAGAAGCTTGATCCTCCCCATGCCTGCGGCACGGGGAGGATTGAAAGCGCTATTTGATCGCTGCGAGCGTGTAGAGGAATTCGGCAAAGCCCATCGTCGCGTCGACAAGGCCCGCAACCTTCGGATTGGTCGAATCGATCAGATAATATTCGTTCGGGGCATGCGCGCCCGACCCATGTCCGATGCCGAAGTGGCCCGCCGGGATCGACACCGGCGGCGCGGTGAAGGTCGCGCCCGGCCAGCTTCCCGCGAGCCGCGCGTTGACGTTCGTTTTGACGCCGAGCTTGTTATAAGTCGCAAGTTCGGTGCGGATCAGCAGGCTGTTTTCGGCAACTTCGGTCGGATCATAACCGCCCGAGACGTTCATCTCGACATCGGTGAAGCCATGTTTGTCGAGATGGGCGCGGAGTTTTTTCTCGGCTTCGGCGCGCGTCTGATTGGGGACGAGTCGCAGATCGAGCTTGGCGACCGCGCGGCCGGGAAGAACCGTCTTGCCGCCAGGACCGGTATAGCCCGCAACAAGTCCTTCGATATTGACCGTCGGCTCCTGCGCAAGGCGGATCAGCGCATTGTCGTAGCTGAGATTGTCGATCCAGGTCTTGACCCCGAGTGCCTGTTTTTCGGCGGCTTCGTCGGCGCCTTTTGCCGCCTCGCGGATCAACGTCTTTTCGCGATCAGTGAGCGGGCGGACATTTTCGAACCAGCCGTCGATCGCCGGGGTGTTGCCGTCGGGCGTGACGAGCGTCTGAAGCGCCTGAACTAGGCGCCACGCGGGCGAATCGATCATCGCCTTGAGGCTGGAATGGACATCCTTCTGCGGGCCGCGACCCCATTTCTCGCCGCTCGCAATCAATTCGAGTTCGATGATGCCCTTCGATCCCAGGTTGACGTCGACCGAGCCGGTCTTGTCCTGCGACGCGAAGGGAATGAAGATGCCGTCGCATTTCTTCAGCGCGGCGAGGACGTTGGGCTTTGTCGCAACCTGACGGAAGTGCGGCGATCCGATCTCTTCCTCGCCTTCGCAGATCAACACGATGTTGACGGGCAGCTTCGCCTTGGCGGCGCGGATCGCGTGGAGCGCCGCGAGGAAGGTCGCTTCGGGCCCCTTCTGATTCACCGCACCGCGGCCGACGATCGACTGGCCGAAACCGGGCTTGTCGACCATCTTGCCTTCGAGCGGCGGCGAAGACCATTCGGCGGGGTCGAACTGTTTCACGTCATACATGAAATAGATGCCGATCGTGCGTTTCGCGCCGGCGTCGATCGTCCCGAACACGCCGGGGTGACCGTCGGTCGGCACGATCTCGACATTGATGAAACCCGCATCCTTCGCCAATTCGGCCATATACGCCGCGCCTTCGGGCATGCTGCGGTTTTCGGCCGCGATCGAGGGGAAGGCGATCCAGTCGCGCAGCCGCTTGATCGACGCGTCCTTGCCCGCATCGGCGGCCTTGCGGATGGCCGCCATCGTCCCCGACTGCGCCCACAGCGGGACGGGCTGCATGAACGCTGCGCCCGCGCCGAGCATCGCGGTGCCGCGCAGCATGTCGCGGCGGTTCAGTCGGTTAAGATAACGGAAATCCATCATAAGTCCCCTGCCTGCTTCGAATGCGAAGCAATGTGCCGCATCGCCCGCGAAACGCAAGGCCGTGCCGGGGACTTACGGTTACGAGATAGGGCGGGCGTCGATTTCACGCGCGAGAAAGTCGAGTATCTTCATCTTGTCGTCGGCCGAATTGGACCCGGTGCGGAATGCCGCGAGCCCGGCAAAGATCATCAGCAACGGAATGCCGGCGAAGATCGTCGCGAACAATCCCGCGCCCGGAATATAGAGAAAAGCGAGGACGCCGCCGATCACGAACAGCGAGAGGAAGCCGACCCATATATAGGGAAAATAGCGCGCGCCCGGTGGCGCGCCGAAAGTGCCCGTAATTCTCGTGCCGCCGCCCTGCGGTTCCATCACGGCGTCGAGCGTCGGCTCCATATTGGTGCGCGTATCGCGCTGGCGGTAGCACAGCGTCATGTCACGCTCGCTGCCTTTGCCGAACACGCGCGCTTTCGCCCCCGGCATCGGGTCGTCCATGATCTTTTGGAGCTTGCGCGCGATATCTTCGGGCGAGAGGGGCGAGAAGAGGTCGATGGCTTGTGTGTCCGACATCGTTCCGTTCCCCCCTGATCAGGCCTTTTCGAGCAGGCCTTCGTCCTTGATCCGCCTTTGCCACAGCGCTGGCGCGTTGACGTGGACATTCTGGCCTTCGCTGTCGACCGCGACGGTGACGGGGAAGTCCTCGACCTCGAACTCGTAGATCGCTTCCATGCCGAGGTCAGCGAAACCGACGACCTTGCTCCCCTTGATCGCGCGCGCGACCAGATAGGCTGCGCCGCCGACCGCCATCATATAGGCGCTCTTGTGCTTGGCGATCGCCTGCGTCGCGGCGGGGCCGCGTTCGGCCTTGCCGACGCAGGCGAGCAGGCCCTGGTCGAGCATCATGTCCATGAACTTGTCCATGCGCGTCGCGGTCGTCGGGCCCGCCGGGCCGACGATTTCTTCGCCGACCGGATCGACCGGGCCGACATAATAGATGACGCGGCCCTTGAACTCGACGGGCAGTTGTTCGCCCTTCGCCAGCATGTCGGCGATGCGCTTGTGCGCCGCGTCGCGGCCGGTGAGCATCTTGCCGTTGAGAAGCAGCCGGTCGCCCTGTTTCCAGCTTGCAACGACTTCAGGAGTGAGCGTGTCGAGATCGACGCGGATCGCCGCCTTGTCGGGCGCCCAGTCGATCTGCGGATAGTCCGCAAGCTTCGGTGGCTCGAGAAAGGCGGGGCCGCTGCCGTCAAGCGTGACATGCGCGTGGCGCGTCGCGGCGCAATTGGGGATCATCGCGACCGGCTTCGACGCGGCATGCGTCGGCCAGTCGGCGATCTTGATGTCGAGCACGGTCGCGAGGCCGCCAAGCCCCTGTGCGCCGATGCCGAGCGAGTTGACCTTTTCATACAGTTCGATGCGCAATTCCTCGGTCGGCGACGAAGGCCCGCGCGCAAGCAGCTCGGTCATGTCGATCGGGTCCATCAGCGACTGTTTGGCGAGCAGCATCGCTTTTTCGGCGGTGCCGCCGATGCCGATGCCGAGCATTCCCGGCGGGCACCAACCAGCGCCCATCTGCGGGACCATTTCGAGCACCCAGTCGACGATGCTGTCGCTGGGGTTCATCATTTTGAACTTCGACTTATTCTCGCTGCCGCCGCCCTTTGCGGCGACGTCGATCACAACCTTGCTGCCTGCGACCATTTCGACGTTGAGCACCGAAGGCGTGTTGTCCTTGGTGTTCACGCGGCTGAATGCGGGGTCGGCAAGGATCGACGCGCGAAGCTTGTTGTCGGGGTGGAGATAGGCTTTGCGGACTCCCTCATCGACGACCTGCTGCAGACTGCGCGGGCTGTCGAGGCGGCAGTCCATGCCCCATTTGATGAAGACCGTGACGATGCCGGTGTCCTGACAGATCGGACGGTGGCCCTCGGCGCACATGCGGCTATTCGACAGAATCTGCGCCATCGCGTCCTTCGCCGCGGGCGACACTTCGCGCTCATAGGCGGCACCCAGCGCGCGGATATAATCCATCGGATGGAAATAGCTGATGTACTGGAGCGCGTCGGCGATCGTTTCGATCAGATCGTCTTCGCGGATGATCACGGTGTTCATGTGCAGCCTTTCGCCCTTTTTTCGGGATTCGCGGTTTCCCTAGACCTGCACGGCCGGAGTGAAAAGGGGCGTCAGACGCGGCGGCACCAGGCGGACGGTACGGCCGGACGTTCCCGCTTAGGCTATTGGCACTCGGCGCATTTGCCGCGCACTTCGATCACCGGCCGTTCGGCGGCAAAGCCCGTTGCCTCGGCGGCGGCGCGGACGCCGCCCGAAATCTTGTCATTGTCGACATGCACCGCGCTGCCGCAGGTGTCGCAGATCAGGAAGATGCAATCGTGGAGGCAGCCGGGATGGCTGTTCGCAACAAAGGCATTGGCGCTTTCGACGCGGCGGACGAGATTGTTCGCAACGAACAGGTCGAGGATGCGATAGACGCTGTTCGGCGCGACGCGCTTGCCGCGCTTCTGCGACACGATGTCGGCGATTTCATACGCACTGGCGGGTTTGCCGATTTCGGCAACGGCGTCGAAAATCTGCGCGCGCATGTCGGTCCATGCTTCGCCGGCGCCTTCGAGCGCGGTCTGCGCTGCCTTCGCGAGCGGGGCGCCGCTGGCTTCGACGTGCGGATGATCATGCTTGCCCATTGGCTGTTCCTCAGGCGGAGATAATTCCGCGCTAACTAAGCTCTAATGTAGGCTGTTTGATGGTCGCCCGCAAGTTGCAGGCCCAACCGAATTCAGTGCCGCGCGCGGCGGTTGAGGTCATGCCCCAAAGCGACGACGGCGACACCGATCATCGTCGCGATCACTTCGCTGCCATCATGCGGCCGCGACAGCGCGCCCGCCATCATGCCGAGCCCGAAACTACCGACCGCGAAGGGCATCATATAGCCATGGCTTAGGACACCCGAGACGAGTGTGATCAGCGCGAAACCGATCGCGACGATCAGCCCGATTTCGTGGAACAGGTGATTTTCGAGGAACACCCCGCCAAACGACGCCAGCGAAGCGAAGAAGACGGTCGTCGCGAGGCAGTGAACGAGGCAGAGCCCCGACAGCCCCATCGCAAGCTGATCGCCGCTCAAAGACGTCAGCGGCTTCGAATCGCGCGCAGCCCGGACGACCGCGCCAAGGCGCGTCAGAACAGGGGCAGGGCTGGCGACATGGGTCACCCGATTCTCCGTTGGTGCAATTGCAGATCGCGATATGGCATATCATGACAAAGGTTACAACATTACATTGCGGTGGGCTGTGCTTTTGGATTGCGAGCCTTCGCCAACCCAAGCTGTTCCCCGGCGAAAGCCGGGGTCCAGAAGGTGCAGCACCACCCCACGTCGGCCCCGGCTTTCGCCGGGGAACGATTTACCCCTCTTCCGCGCGCAAGGCCTTGCGATCGAGTTTGCCGATCATCGTCTTCGGCAGGCTTTCGCGCACGTCGACCGCGCTCACCCGCTCATGCTTGCCGAGCTGCGGGTTGAGCCAGGCGGCGAGCGCTTCGCCGCTGATCTCGAACCCCTCCTCAAGCGTGACAAAGGCTTTCGGCGCCTCGCCGCGATACGCGTCGGGGACGCCCAGCACGATCGCTTCCTTCACCCCGGGATGTTCGTAAAGATGCGCTTCGATCACGCTTGGATAGACTTTGAAACCGCCGACCGCGATCATGTCCTTGAGGCGATCGACGATGCGGACATAGCCATCTTCCTCGATCACCGCGACGTCGCCGGTGCGCAGCCAGCCGTCTTCGGTAAAGCTGTCCTTGTCGGCTTCGGGCCGGTTCCAATAGCCCTGCATGATCTGCGGTCCCTTGACCACCAACTCGCCTGGTTCGCCCGCAGGCGCATCCATCATCGGATCTTCCTTGTCGACGAGGCGAAGGTGGGTCGCGGGAAGCGGCTGGCCGATCGTCCCCGGCTTGACCGGGCCTTCGTAAGGATTGGTCGCGACGACTCCCGAGCTTTCGGTCAGCCCATAGCCTTCGACGAGCGATGCCCCGGTTGCGGCCACGAATTTCTCGCGCAGTTCTGCCGCCATCGGCGCGCCGCCCGAGATACAAATGCGGAGCGAAGAGAAATCGGTTTTGGCGAGGCCGGGATTGTCGAGCAGCGCCTGATACATCGTCGGCACGCCGGGCAGCGCCGTCGTCTTGGTGCGATTGATCGCCTCGAGCGCCTGTTTGGCGTCAAAGCGCGGCAGCATGGTGATCGTGCCGCCGTTGAGGATCGTGCGGTTGAGCACGCAGGTGTTGGCAAAGACGTGAAAGAAGGGAAGCACCCCGAGGATGCGGTCGGCGGCCTGATGGTCGGGATCGATCGCATTCACCTGCCGCGCATTGGCGGTCAGATTCTGGTGCGTCAGCATTGCGCCCTTCGGCGTGCCCGTCGTGCCGCCGGTATATTGGATCAGCGCGACATCCTTTTCGGGATCGATCGCGACGGCATCGGGCCGGCCATCATTGGCGGTGAGCGCCGAGAACCGGATCACGCGCGGATCGGCGGGCAGCGGCGCGACCTCGGACCGTTTGAACAGCCGATAGAGAATGGATTTTGTCGCGGGCAGGCCGCCCGCGACCGATCCGACGACGAGCGTCTTGAGGCTCGACCCGTCGAGGACCTTCAACGCCGTCGGCAACAGCGCGGCGGCGCTCACCGTAAACAGCGTGTCGGTCCCCGAATCCTCAACCTGCGCTTCCAGTTCGGCGACGGTATAGAGCGGCGAGAAATTGACGACCGTCGCGCCGACCGCGAGCGCGCCATAATAAGCCGCGACATAATGCGGCACGTTGGGAAGGAACAGGCCGACGCGGCTGCCCTTGCCGATCCCGCGTTGCTGCAGCCCGCGCGCCACGCGTGCGGCGCCTTGCGCCACTTCGGCATAGCTGAATTCGCGGCCCATGAAGTCGAGCATCGGCGCGTCGCCGCGCCGTGCGACGCTGGCGGCGAGCATGTCAGGCAACGATAGCGGGGCAAATTCCTGATCCCATGGCGTCGGGTGGTGATAATCGGTCGACCAGGAAAAGCGGCTATCCATTGCGGAAAGAATTCCTCTTCAAAGGGATGGGGTTCCTGACACTAGGGTCAGTAAGCAGCCTTCGCAACCGGGCTCGCTTGCGGCACGCCGCGCGGGCGGCTAGGCAGCGCATATCATTCTGGCCAGGGGTTTTGCCATGTTGCAGCTGTCATTACGTGTCGCCGCGTCGCTCGTCCTTCTTGCCTGCGCCTCGGCTGTGCCGGCGGCGGCCAAGGACAAGGAGGCGCCCGTCCGCCCCGCGCAAATTCAGGAGCTTTACGCCTGCCGTGACGTTGCCGATCCGGCGGCGCGCCTGGCCTGTTTCGACCGCGAGGTCGGTGAACTGTCGAGTGCCGATCAGGCGCGCGAAATAACTTTCACCGATCGCGAGACCGCCAAAAAGGCGCGGCGCGGCCTGTTCGGCTTTTCTTTTCCCAAGCTGGGCGGCATTTTCGGCGGCGACGAGGATGAAGTCAAAGAAATCGAAACCACCATCCGCTCGGTAAGCACCGACCGCTCAGGCAAATACCGGCTGGAGATGGAAGATGACGCGGTGTGGGTACAGATCGATACTACCAATCTCCCGCACCAACCGAAGGTGGGGCAAAAGGTGAAGATCAAGGTTGCGACCATGGGCAGCTATTTTGCGACCGTGAACGGCGGTCGCACGATCCGTATGAAGCGCGACCGCTGATCGCCGCGGCGCGCAATCGACATTCGTGAGACGGCGATGACGGATGGCGGCGCGATTCCTCGTCCGGGGCCCGACTGTCCGCCCTTCGTGCTGCTCGACGACGCGCGCGCCGAGGGTGCGGTGGCGGCGCGGCTGTTCGCCCGTCCGGTTGATGTCCTGACGGCGCACTCGGCGGCGGAGGTTCCCGCATTGCTGTCGGCACTTGAGACAGCGCAAGCGCGCGGCCTCTATTCTGCCGGCTATCTGACTTACGAAGCCGGGAAAGGCCTTGCATCGGCTTGGCGCGGCGGTGTCGATGCTGAAACGGACAAGAGTCCGATCGGCTGGTTCGGGCTGTTCGAAAAGGTCGAAAGGATCGATGCCGAAGCCGTGGACCGCCTGCTCCCCGATCCGGCGTCCGCGTGGGTTGGAAAAGTGGCGCCGCGCATCGCGCGCGCCGATTATCTGGCGGCGGTCGAGACGGTGCTGGGCTTCATTCGCGCTGGCGACATCTATCAGGCCAATTTCACCTTCCGCGCCGAAGTGCCCGTGCTGGGCAACCCGCTCGCTATCCATGCCCGGCTTCGGCAGACGGCGCGCGCGGGCTATGGCGGGGTGATCTGGACGGGCAAGCAGGCGATCGTGTCGCACTCGCCCGAACTCTTCTTCGCGCTGCGCGATGGTCAGGTCATGGCGCGGCCGATGAAGGGGACCGCGGCGCGCCGCGCCGACCCGGAAGCCGATGCAGCCGCCGCGCGCGAATTGGCCGAAGATCCCAAGCAGCGCGCCGAAAATCTGATGATCGTCGACCTGATCCGCAATGATGTGTCGCGCGTCGCGGTGCCGGGATCGGTTACGGTGCCCGATCTGTTCCGCGTCGAAAGCTTTCCGACGATCCACCAGCTTGTGTCCGATGTCAGTGCGCGGCTGCCCGCCGGCGTCGGCGCGGTCGATGTGCTGCGCGCGGCCTTTCCCTGTGGTTCGATCACCGGCGCGCCCAAGGTTCGCGCGATGGAAATCATCGATGCGCTGGAGGAGGGGCCACGCGGACTCTACACCGGATCGATCGGCTTCATTGAGCCGGGCGGCGACGCCGCGTTCAATGTCGCGATCCGGACTTTGATCTTTCCACCGCAGAGCGGGTTGCAGGATGACGCGGTTTGCGCCACGCTGGGACTGGGGTCCGGGATCGTCGCCGACAGCCAGCCGGCTGAGGAATGGCGCGAATGTCTGACAAAGGGGGAATTTGTGAAGGCAGCGGAGGCGCGTTTCGATCTGATCGAAACCATGTTCTTCGATCCGGTCGAGGGGGTCCAGCGGCTCGAAGGCCATTTGAAGCGTATGAAGGCCAGCGCCGAAGCGCTGGGTTTTACGTTCGATCGGCACGGTGCACGCAACAGCCTGCAATCGGCAACGTTCCGCCTGCGCAGCGCGGCACGCGTGCGGATGCGGCTTGCTCCGTCGGGCGCGCTGGCGGTCGAGGTGTCGCCCTTGCCGCGGCTCGCCGAACTGCCGGTACCCGTTGCAGTGTGCCCCGCGCCGATGGCGGCGGACGATTTTCGCCTGACGCACAAGACCAGCCTGCGCGCTGCCTATGATGAGGCGCGGCACGAAAGCGGCGCGGCCGAGGTCGTGTTCGTCGACGAGCCGGGCTTTGTCACCGAGGGAAGCTGGAGCAATATCTTCGTCGAACGCGACGGCCAGTTGCTCACTCCGCCGCTCGCGCTGGGGTTGCTGCCCGGGGTGCTGCGCGCCGAACTGATCGACAAGGGGCGCGCGATCGAATCGCACTTGCGGCTCGCCGATCTCGAAAGCGGGTTCTTTATCGGCAACAGCTTGCGCGGATTGATCCCGGCGCGGCTCGCCGACGCTGCGGCATCCTCGATAGGCTGACCTGCCCATTGCATAGGTAAATTATCAAGCTGCGCGCTTGCGAATATGGGTGAGAGGCTTTAGGCGCTGCCCCGCGCAATTTTCTGCCAATTCATCGTCGCCCGCCCTCTCGCAAGGACGCTTTCCCATGTCGACTTTCCAGCCCCATGTCTCCGCCGCCCTGAAGCGCATCCAGCCTTCGGCAACGCTCGCAATGACCGCGCGCGTGACCGCGCTGAAAGCGTCGGGCGTCGATGTGATTGGCCTCAGCGCTGGCGAGCCCGATTTCGACACCCCCGATTTCGTCAAGGAAGCGGCGATCGAGGCGATCCGCAACGGGCAGACCAAATATACGCTCGTCGACGGCACGGTGGCGCTGAAAGAGGCGATCCGCGGCAAGTTCCGGCGCGACAATGGCCTCGAATTCGGGCTCGACCAGATCTCGGTCAATGTCGGCGGCAAGCACACCTTGTTCAACGCGCTCGTCGCAACCGTCGATCCGGGTGACGAAGTGATCATCCCCGCGCCTTATTGGGTCAGCTATCCCGACATCGTCGCCTTCGCGGGCGGCACGCCGGTGATCATCGAGGGCACCGCGGCACAGAATTACAAGATCACCCCCGCGCAACTTGATGCGGCGATCACCGCGAAGACGCGCTGGGTGATGTTCAACTCGCCGTCGAACCCGTCGGGCGCCGCCTATTCGGGCGAAGAGCTCGACGCGCTGGGCGAGGTCATTCGCCGCCATCCGCATGTGATGGTGATGACCGACGATATGTACGAGCATGTCTGGTACGCCGATTTCGCCTTCACGACGCTCGCGCAGCGCTGCCCCGACCTGATCGACCGCATCCTCACCGTAAACGGCTGCTCGAAAGCCTATGCGATGACCGGCTGGCGCATCGGTTATGCCGGTGGTCCCGCATGGATCATCAAGGCGATGGGCAAGCTGCAGTCGCAGTCGACCTCGAACCCCTGCTCGATCGCGCAGGCCGCCGCCGCTGCCGCGCTCGGCGGGCCGCAGCAGTTCCTCGACGATCGCAACGCCGCTTTCCGCAAGCGCCGCGACATGGTCGTTGCGATGCTCAACGATGCCCCCGGCCTGATCTGCCCCGTCCCCGACGGCGCCTTCTATGTCTACCCCGACGCAAGCGGGTGCATCGGCAAGAAAACCCCCGACGGCACGCTGATCGACAGCGATGAAAAGCTGATCGACTATTTCCTCGATTCGGCGAAGGTCGCGGCGGTTCATGGCGGCGCCTTTGGCCTGTCGCCCGCGTTCCGCGTCTCCTCCGCGACGTCGGAAGCGGTGCTGAAGGAAGCATGCGTACGCATCCAGCAGGCGTGCGCTGCGCTCTCATAACCGCGGGTTTTAGCCCGGCAGCAGAGAAAATCTGACGCGCAAGATTATTTTGTACCGATCGGTCTTGTAATCCGCGCGGCGATGGCTATTTGAACCTGAACGGCGGTTAACCGCCCGGTTCACCGGATAGTAAGTCATTTCGTTTAGGGTGACTCACATCACTGCACGGTTGGTCGGGGCGCTCCATATCGTCGGTGTAAGCAAGCGGTCAAAGCCGCAAATCGACAATATAAGAAAAGAGGCCATCATGCTCTCCATGCTCCGCTCCGACTGGTTCCTTTCGATGCTCGCTGGCTTTGCGATTGGCGCGACTTACATCGTGCTCAACGCGCCCGCGCTGCCGCTCGCCGCGTGACGCTGCTGCGGCATAATTTTTCCCTTCGCGCGCTGGCCGCACTGGTCGCTGGCGCGATCGTGGCGCAATGCACGCCGGCGCAGGCCGAAAGCGTCGTCAAATTGCCCGCCGCTGCGATCGACCCTGCAGTCAGCGCAAAGCGCGCGACCGCGGTACTCGCGGGCGGTTGTTTCTGGGGCGTCGAGGGCGTTTTTTCGAACGTCAAAGGCGTGATCTCAGTCGAATCGGGCTATAATGGCGGCAGCGCAGCGACCGCGAAATATGAGCTGACACACGACGGCAAGTCGGGCCACGCCGAAGCGGTACGCATCGTCTATGACCCGACGCAGGTCAGCTATGGCAGCTTGCTTCGCATCCTCTTTTCGGTGGTGGCCGATCCGACGCTCAAGAACCGTCAGGGGCCGGACAGCGGCACGCAATATCGCGCCGCGATCGTTCCGCTCGACGCGACCCAGCGTCAGGTCGCGACTGCCTATCTGTCGCAGATCAGCCGCGGCAAATATTTCGCCAAGCCGATCATTGTGCCGATCGAGGCGTATAAGCGCTTCTATCCCGCTGAAACGAGCCATCAGAATTTCATGCGCCTCAACCCGTCGAACGGCTATATCGTTCGCTGGGACGCGCCCAAGCTCGCCGCTTTCAAGCGGCTTTACCCCAATATGGTACGCGCCAAGACTGCACCCTGACGTCGCGCAACCGGTGGCGGGTTCCGCCACTTGTCGCGACAGATGAATCATTCACCGCAAATCGCTGGCCCCTCCCGTGCGCCTGCGTGACGAGTGCGGCGACCGATGGGTGTCGGGACAAGATAAAAGTCGCAAATGCGGGGTTTGAATGAAGTTTAGGTTTTCCGGCAGGCCGCTCGTCGTGATGTCGATGGGCGCTGCGGTGCTTGCGGGCTGTGTCAGCGGCGCCGCAATCGTGCCGCCGCCACGCGGGCAGTCTCAGGCCGCGGTGCGTCCGCCAGCCGGGTCGGTCAGCGTTCCGATAGGTCAGCCGATCCGGTCTGCCGCACCGCGCCCCTCCGGGCCGATCGACCCCGGCTTCCGTCGTGCGCCCGCCGGCCTCACCGATCGCATCGCGACGCTCTGGCGCGGTTTCCCTGGCAAAACCGGGATCGCGGTGCAGCGCATCGACGGCGAATGGGCGATCGCGCAGCGTGGCGGCGACCTGTTCCCGCAACAAAGCGTGTCGAAGCTTTGGGTAGCGCTGACAGTGCTCGACGCGGTCGATCAGGGGCGGATGACCCTGGACCAGCGCGTTCGTATCGGTCCCGAGGATCTGGTGGTGTTTCACCAGCCGCTCGCGGCACGCGTCCGGGCCGAGGGATCGGTTACGATGAACGTCCGTGACCTGATCGAAACGGCAATTACCCACAGCGACAATCTTGCGAATGACAGCCTGCTTCGCACGGTCGGCGGACCCGCTGCGGTGCGCGCCTTCATCGCGAAAAAGGATCTCGGTTCGATCCGCTTCGGCCCCGGCGAGCGTCTGTTGCAAGCCGGAACCGCGGGCATGAGCTGGCAGCAAAGCTATTCGGTCGGGCGCAATTTTGAAACCGCGCGCGCTGCGGTGCCGGCCGCGACGCGCCGCGCCGCGATGGACAATTACCTCGCCAACCCCGTCGACGGGGCGAGCCCTGCAGCGATCGCCAGCGCGCTGACGCGGCTTGCGCGCGGAACCTTGCTCTCGCCGGAGTCGACCGATTATCTGCAAGGCGTGTTGAGCCGGACGCGGAGCGGGCCGCAGCGACTGAAGGCCGGGCTACCGCAGGGCTGGAAGTTCATGCACAAAACGGGCACCGGGCAGAATCTCGGCGGAATGACCGCGGGCTATAACGACATTGGCATCGCCACCGCGCCCGATGGCACCCGCTATGCGATCGTCGTGATGATGGGCAATACCAGTTCGGGCATTCCGGCGCGCATGGCCTTGATGCAGGCGGTATCGTCGGCCGTTGCCGAATTCCACGGAAGGTAATCCATGAAGCTTGCTGCCTTGCCGCTGGTCGTGCTGTCGCTCGCGCTCGCCAGTTGTGCGACGCCCGAGACGCGGCTGCGCACCGGCCTCGTCAACGCCGGTCTGTCGCAGTCGATCGCCACCTGCATGGCCGACCGCATGGTCGACCGATTGTCGCTCGTCCAGCTGCGGCGGCTGGGGTCACTCGGCAGCCTGAAGGACAAAAGGATGACCGACCTGTCGTTCAACCAGTTCCTGCACAAGGTCCGCGCCCTCAAGGACCCGGAGATTCTGACGGTCACCACCAGCTCGGCGGCGGTCTGCACTTTTAGCTAGGCAAGAAATGCTGTGGGTGTCCTAGGGGTAGCCTTGCTGCCAAACTTGTGCTTATGCGGCGCCAATCCTCTCCCGCATCAGAGTCGAAAGGCCCGGCAGACCTCATGAACATCCACGAATATCAGGCGAAAGAACTGCTCGCGAAATATGGCGTTGCTGTCCCTAAGGGCATTGCCGCGATGAGCGTCGAAGAAGCCGTCGCCGCTGCAAAGCAGCTCCCCGGACCGCTTTATGTCGTGAAATCACAGATCCACGCCGGTGGCCGCGGCAAGGGCAAGTTCAAGGAACTGGGCCCCGACGCCAAGGGCGGTGTCCGCCTCGCCAAGACGATCGAAGAGGTCGAAGCGCACGCCAAGGACATGCTCGGCAACACGCTCGTGACGATCCAGACCGGCGAAGCCGGCAAGCAGGTCAACCGCCTCTACATCACCGACGGCGCCGACATTAAGCAGGAATTCTACCTCGCTCTGCTCGTCGATCGCGGCTCGAGCCGGATCGCGGTTGTCGCCTCGACCGAAGGCGGCATGGACATTGAAACCGTGGCGCACGACACGCCCGAAAAGATCCACACGATCACCATCGACCCCGCCACGGGCTTGCAGCCGCATCATGGCCGCAGCGTCTCGGCAGCGCTTGGTCTGTCGGGCGATCTCGCCAAGCAGGCCGCAAAGGTTCTCGCAGGGCTTTATGACGCATTCCTCGGCACCGATGCCGAACAGATTGAAATCAACCCGCTCGCTGTCTGCGAAGGCAAGGATGGCGATGAACTGCTCGTCCTCGACGCCAAGGTCGCGTTCGATGGCAATGCGATGTTCCGCCACAAGGACCTCGCCGAGCTGCGCGACCTGACCGAAGAAGATCCGGCCGAAGTCGAAGCGTCGGAATATGACCTCGCTTACATCAAGCTCGACGGCAACATCGGCTGCATGGTCAATGGCGCCGGTCTGGCGATGTCGACGATGGACATCATCAAGCTCAACGGCGAATTCCCCGCAAACTTCCTCGACGTTGGCGGCGGCGCTTCGAAGGAAAAGGTCACCGCGGCGTTCAAGATCATTCTGAAGGATCCCGCCGTAAAGGGCATCCTCGTCAACATCTTTGGCGGCATCATGAAGTGCGACATCATCGCTGACGGCATCGTTGCTGCGGCGAAGGAAGTGAACCTTTCGGTGCCGCTCGTCGTTCGCCTCGAAGGCACGAACGTCCAGGAAGGCAAGGACATCCTCGCCAACTCGGGCCTGCCGATCGTTGCGGCAAATGATCTTGGCGACGCGGCAAAGAAGATCGTCGCCGAAGTTCGCGCGGCTTAAGGTAAGTCCCTCTCCCCTTGGGGGAGAGGAACGACGGGACTGCTAGTTGACGTTTACGTAAACGCCAATTATGGCGCACTGCACAATTTTTCGAGAGGAGCTGTCGAAGCTATGAAAATCCTCGTCCCCGTAAAGCGGGTGCTCGATTACAACGTGAAGCCGCGGGTCAAATCCGACGGCACCGGCGTTGACCTTGCGAATGTCAAAATGTCGATGAACCCGTTCGACGAGATCGGGATTGAAGAAGCGATCCGCCTGAAGGAAAAGGGCGTCGCAACCGAAGTCATCGCTGTCTCCGTTGGCCCGGCCAAGGCGCAGGAAACGTTGCGGACCGCGCTCGCGATGGGCGCTGATCGCGCGATTCTCGTGCAGACCGACGACGACGTCGAACCGCTCGCGCTCGCCAAGATCTTCAAGGCGATTGCCGACGCTGAACAGCCCGGCCTTGTCATCCTTGGCAAGCAGGCGATCGACGGCGACAACAACCAGACCGGCCAGATGCTCGCAGCCCTCACCGGCTGGGCGCAGGGCACCTTCGCCAGCGCCGTGAACGTCGAAGGCGATCATGTCAGCGTGACGCGCGAAGTCGACGGCGGCCTTGAAACGGTGAAGCTCAAGCTTCCCGCGATCGTCACCACCGACCTGCGTCTGAACGAGCCGCGCTATGCGTCGCTGCCGAACATCATGAAGGCGAAGTCGAAGCCGCTCGATACCAAGACCCCCGCCGATTACGGCGTCGACACCGCGCCGCGCGTCAAGACGGTCAAGGTTTCGGAACCGCCCGTCCGCTCGGCCGGCGTCAAGGTCGCCGATGTCGATGAACTGGTTGCCAAGCTGAAAGCGATTGGCGTCCATAGCTGATTTCACCCCCGTTCGTGTCGAGCGAAGTCGAGACACCCATCGGGACAGCGCAAGATCGAGGGGCATCTCGACTTCGCTCGATGCGAACGGGAAGGGTTGAAGGAACAAACTTATGAAAACTCTGGTTTGGGTCGAACATGACGGCAAGGCCGTCAAGGACGCCACGCTCGCGGTGGTCACTGCCGCATCGAAGCTTGGCGAAGTCCATCTGCTCGTCGCCGGTTCGGGCGTCGATGCGGTTGCCAAGGAAGCCGCGCAGATCGCCGGCGTCGGCAAGGTGCATGTCGCCGACAACGCCGCTTTCGGTCACAATCTGCCCGAAAATATCGCGCCGCTCGTCGCCGAACTGATGGCATCGCATGATGCGTTCCTCGCGCCCGCGACGACCACCGGCAAGAATGTCGCGCCGCGCGTCGCCGCGCTGCTCGACGTGATGCAGATTTCGGAAATCCTGTCGGTCGAGGGTCCCAAGACTTTCACCCGCCCGATCTACGCCGGCAACGCGATTGCGACCGTCGAATCGTCGGATGCGAAGCTGGTCCTCACCGTTCGCGGTACCGCGTTCGACAAGGCCGCGACCTCGGGCGGTTCGGGTACGGTCGAAGCTGTCGGTAACGGCAGCGACGCCGGTATCTCGAGCTTCGTCGGCGCCGAAATCGCCAAGCAGGATCGCCCCGAACTGACCTCGGCAAAGATCATCGTATCGGGTGGCCGTGCGCTGGGTTCGTCCGAGAAATATCAGGAAGTGATCGTCCCTCTCGCCGACAAGCTCGGCGCTGCGCTCGGCGCTTCGCGCGCTGCGGTCGATGCGGGCTATGTCCCCAACGATTATCAGGTCGGCCAGACCGGCAAGATCGTCGCGCCGCAGGTCTATTTCGCGATCGGCATCTCGGGCGCGATCCAGCATCTCGCCGGCATGAAGGATTCGAAGACGATCGTCGCGATCAACAAGGACGAAGACGCCCCGATCTTCCAGGTCGCCGACTTCGGCCTCGTCGCCGATCTGTTCAGCGCCGTCCCGGACCTGACCGGCAAGATCTGATCTTCGGTCACGAATAGGAATGCGAAAAGGGCGGGCCTTCGGGTCCGCCCTTTTTCTTTGTCCGCCGCCTGCTAGTCTCGCACGAAACAACAGGGGAGACGGATATGCGCAAAATGGCTCTCGCGCTTGCGCTGATGCCGGTGACCGCGATGCTTTCGGCCACGGCGACGCAGGCACAAACCGCTCCTGCGACGACGCTGGTCATCGACAAGAAGCGGATCGACGCCGCGCTCGCCGATATGATCGCCGACGGCCGCGCGGCAGGGACATCGGCCTTGATCTGGCAAGACGGGCGCGAGGTGTATTTCGGCACCGCGGGCATGGCCGACCGCGACGCGAAGCGCCCGATGCGCCGCGATACGATCGCGCAAATCTATTCGATGACCAAGCCCGTCACCGGCGCCGCGCTGATGCAGCTTTGGGAGCAGGGCAAATTCCGTCTCGACGATCCGCTCGCCCGATATCTGCCCGAATATGCCGACATGCGCGTCTATGCAGGCAAGGATGCGGCGGGCCAGCCGCGCTATATACCTGCCGATCGCCCGATCACCGTCCGCGATATCCTGCGCCACACCGCGGGCTTTGCCTATGGCGCCGGGCCGACGCCCGCACATGACGCCTATGTCGCCGCCGAACCGCTCGCGCTGACGATCCCGCTTGCCGAGGCGAGCAAGCGTCTGGCGCGCGTGCCCCTGCTGTACCAGCCGGGAACGCAGTGGGAGTATAGTATAGCGGTCGATGTTCAGGCGGCGCTCGTCGAGCGGCTGTCGGGCGAGCCTTTCGCCGATTATGTCCGCGCGCATATCTTCGAACCGCTCAAGATGCGCGAGACCGACTGGCGCCAACCCGATGAACGGCTGCCGCGCTTCGCGGCGATGAATGTGAAGAAGGACGGCAAGCTCGGTCAGCAGCCGGCCGCCGAGGCGCAGACGCTGAATTTCCGCGACCATGCGCTGACCCCCGGCGGCTTCGGCCTCGCCTCGACGCTCGACGATTATGCGCGTTTTGCGCGCATGTTGCTGAACAAGGGCGAACTCGACGGCGCGCGCATTCTCAAACCGTCGACTGTCAAGCTGATGGCGACCGATCAGCTCGATCCGATGATCAAGGAACGCGCCTGGCTGCCCGGTAAGGGCGCGGTCGGGTTCGGTTTCGATTTCGCCGTCCGCAAGTCGCCGCCGCAGAGCCGCGAGGAAAGTCGCGGCGCGGTCGGCGAATTTTTCTGGGACGGCATGGCCTCGACGCTCTTCTGGGTCGATCCCGCGAACAAGCTGACTGCGGTCTTCTTCGTCCAGACGATCCCTTATGACGGCACGCTCCACCGCGATTTCCGCGCAGCGGTCTATGGGCTGGACTATCGGGGACCGGAGGGCGACTAGAACTGTCATCCTTTTGTCATCGCGATGCCCTTGAGCGGGCGGCGAGGAGTTTTCGATGTCGCAGCCCGATAAACGCAACTTGCTCGCCGAAGGCCTCGCGCTCGGCGAGGATGATGCCGCGCTTCATGCGCGTCTCGCCGCCGCAGGCGTGTCGGCGGCGGCGGCGAAATATGAGATCGACCGGCTTGCCAAGGATCCGATGGCGGCGGCGTTGCGGCGACAGGCGGCGCGGATGGCGAAGCAGGGCTGGCTGCTCGCCAATCAGGACCGCTTGGCGCGCGAAGTCGACGGGGGTTTTGCGCTCGACACGCTCGACGCGCCCGATCCTGAATATTTCTATCGCCACCATTATCAGGCGAACCGGCCCGCGAATCTGACCGGCCTGATCGCGCACTGGCCCGCCCTGACGCGCTGGTCGCTTGATCATTTCGCGCGCGTCGCGGGCGATGCCGTCGTCGAAGCGCAGGTCGAGCGCGAGCGCGATCCCGACTATGAGCTGGCAAAGGATGATCACCGCCGTCTCGTCCGCTTCGGCGAACTCGTCGACTGGCTGCGCAAGGACGAGGCGAGCAACGACGTCTACCTCACTGCCTATAACAGCGGCACCAACGCCGCGGCGCTGGCGCCGCTCTGGGACGATATGGCGCCGATCGCACTGCTTGATGACACGCGTGAGCGCGACGGCTTTTTCTGGCTCGGGCCGAGGGGCACGCTCACGCCCTGGCACCATGATCTCACGAACAATCTGCTCGTGCAGGTGATCGGGCGAAAGCGCGTGCGAATGGCCCCGGCCTGGGCGTTAGCGCGAATGCGCAACAGCCGCCACTGTTTCTCCGACTGGGGCAATGAAGCGCTGCCGGCTGGTGATGGCGATACCGTCGTTCCTCCGGTACTCGAAACGGTCATCGGTCCGGGAGAAGCGATATTCTTGCCTGTCGGCTGGTGGCATCAGATCGAAGCGCTCGATCTGTCCGCGAGCATGAGTTTTACCAGCTTTCGTCGGCCCAATGTCCATGTCGAGGATTATGCGTCGTGGGGCGCGCTCTAAGATCCGGGCCTTGCGTTCCGCGCACGGGTCGGCAAGATTGAGTCGATGGGAAAAGTGGGACGCGATCTGTCGATCTTCGTTTTGCTGGCGGCGCTTGCGTCGCCGGGCATCGGTGCAGCCAAAGAGCCGCTGCGGCTGAAGCCCAGTTCCAAATGGAATGTCCATTATGCCGATGACAGCTGCCGCATGGGGCGCAGCTTTGGCGAAGGCGATCAGAAGATTGTGCTGCTCATCGACCGCTATCAGCCGGGCGATGCGCTGCGGCTGAGCTTCGTCGGCAAACCCACGCACACGCGTCAGAACGATGGCACGGTGATGGTCCGTTTCGGGCCCGCCGAGGTCGAGCAGGAAGTCGAATTCTACCCTGGCCTGCTAGCCAACAAGACCCCGACTCTGATCATTCGCGAAACGATGCGTATTGCCCCGCGCTCTCCCGAAGAAATGGCTGCCTCCGAAGCGGCGCTCAAGGCCAAGCAATATGATTTTGTCTGGTCTCGCATCACCCCCGAGCAGGAAGCGGCCGCGACCTATATCGAGGTCAAGCGAGCGATCCGTCAGCCCTTCATTCTTGAAACCGGTTCGCTCGGTGCGCCGCTTGCAGCTCTCGAAAAATGCACTGACGAGTTGCTCGATCATTGGGGGATCGACGTCGCAAAACATGCTGCGCTGTCGCGGCCGCTGACGCCCAAGAGCAACCCGGGCGAATGGATGAAGTCGCGCGATTATCCGCTACCAATGCTGTTGTCGGGCAAACGCGCGATCGTCCAGTTCCGCCTGAATGTCGACCCAGCGGGCAAGCCGACCGCATGCCATATCCAGCAATCGACGCGGCCAAAAGCTTTCGATGATGCCGTGTGCAAAGCGATCATGCGCAACGCCGAATTCGAACCCGCGCTCGACGCGGGGGGAAGTCCCATCGCTTCTTATTGGTTGAACACCGTCGTTTTCCACATGTAGGCGCGCCGGTGGCTTGGCCGCAATCTTCGCATTCTTGTCATTTTCTTGCTTCTTGACCCTCTGATGCGATTGCTGGGTTGCGTTCGCCTCGCTTACCCCGCACGGTTTTCTGCATGATCGATCTATCTTCCTTGCTATCGCCCTTCATGCACCGCTCCGTTGGCGCCGGTTCGCTATCGGACCTTTCGCGCCTGTCGGGCGGCGCAAACATGGAGAGCTGGGCGTTTGCGTGGGCCGATGAAGCCTATGTGCTGCGCCGCGCGCCGTCAGCGGCCTATATGGCCGATCGGCCGTTCGGACATGCCGACGAGGCGGCGCTGGTTATGGCGGCGCATGCGGGCGGGGTGAAGGCGCCCGAGGTCGTCGGCGTGCTGACCGAGGCGGACGGCATGGGCACCGGCTATGTGATGCGCCGCGTGATCGCGGAAGTGAACCCTGCGAAGATATTGGCCGATCCGCCGCGCTCGCTGCTCGCCGATCTCGGCCGCGAGCTGGCGCTTATCCACAGCATCCCGATGGACAAAGTTCCCGATGCGATCCCGCTGATGGACACGCGCGCGGCGCTCGCCGAGCTTCGGTCGCGCTTCCTGTCCTATGGCGGCGACCGCCCCGCGATCGCACTTGCGATCAAATGGTGCGAGGATCATCTGCCATCGGCGGCCACG
>JAURVS010000406.1 GCA_030655355.1 Sphingopyxis sp. | reverse complement strand
CATAGGCGGCGCCTTCGGCATCGAGCAGCCCGGCGAACTTCTTGATGAAGCTCTCGTCGGCGCCGGCGACCGACAGGCAGACCGAGGTCTTCGACCGGCTGGCGGGATCGGCGGCGAGGTGGCTCAGCCATTCGCGGTCATCGACGATCTTGTCGAGCGCGGCGGCATTCGCATCGCTGCGCGCTTTCAGCCCGTCGAGGCCGCCGAGCGACTTCTCCCATTCGAGAGCGAAGATCGCGTCTTCGACGGCGAGCATCGACGGCGTGTTGATCGTCTCGCCCTTGAACACTCCCTCGGCGAGCGCGCCCTTCGAAACGAGGCGGAACACTTTCGGCAGCGGCCAGGCGGGGGTGTGATTTTCAAGCCGTTCGACCGCGCGCGGACCGAGGATCAGCACGCCATGGCCGCCTTCGCCGCCAAGCACTTTCTGCCAGCTGAAGGTCGCGACGTCGATCTTGTCCCACGGCAGATCATAAGCGAACACCGCCGAGGTCGCGTCGGCGAACGACAGGCCTTCGCGGTTGTCGGCGATCCAGTCGCCGTTGGGGACGCGAACGCCGCTGGTCGTGCCGTTCCAGGTGAACAGCACGTCGTTCGACCAATCGACCGTGGTCAGATCGGGAAGCTGGCCATAATCGGCGCGAAGGACGGTTGGATCGAGCTTGAGCTGCTTCGCCGCGTCGGTGACCCAGCCCTCGCCGAAGCTCTCCCAAGCGAGCGTCGTCACGGGGCGGGCGCCAAGCATCGTCCACATCGCCATCTCAAAGGCGCCGGTGTCGGAGCCCGGAACGATGCCGATGCGGTGCGTGTCGGGAAGCTGGAGCATCTCGCGCATCAGGTCGATGCAATATTGCAGACGCGTCTTGCCGATCTTGGCGCGGTGCGAGCGGCCCAGCGATTCGGTTGCGATTTTGGAGGCATCCCATCCGGGCGGCTTTGCGCAGGGGCCGGAGGAAAAATAGGGGCGCGCAGGGCGCAATACAGGCGTCGGCACTTCAGTCATTTCATTCTCTCCTTGCAGAGAGCTCGCGCGGCGTTGGGACCGCGTGGCCCGGCGCCGCGTTTAGGGCGGGCGCGCGGGCTGTCAAACAAATTGCATGGACCGCGCGAAATTTTCGACGAGCCGAGCAAAAGGTATACGAGTTGTTAACCATATTGCCGGTAATTTGACGGTCATGCCGATCCCGACCTTCTTGAAGCCCCGGATCCTGATCGCCGCCGCCGCGGCGCTGGCGCTATCTGCCTGTTTCGGCTCTCCCGAAGTGATGAAGAATGGCGGCGGCAAACGGCCGCCGGCCAGCCAGCCGAGCCGCCCGCAAGCGGTCGGCACACCGTCCTTTACCAGCGCCGAGGCGCAGCAATGCGCTTTCGAACTCAAACAGGCGGGAGTGCGTTTCACGCCGCTCGCCAATCAGGATCATGGCGGCGGCTGCACGTCGATCGATTCGGTGAAATTGCTCGATATCGGCACCCCGGTGACGAACCTCGGCGCGATGACCTGTCCGCTGGCGAAGAATTTTGCGGCATGGGCACAATTTGCCGTGAAGCCCGCCGCGCGGAAATATTTCGGCACCGAGGTCGTCAAGATCGAGACCTATGGCACCTATAGCTGCCGCAACATTTATGGCGGTCGCTCGGGCCGCATGTCGCAACATGCTTTTTCGAACGCGATCGACATTTCGGGCTTCGTGCTTGCCGACGGCCGCCGGATCATGCTCGACGGCGGATGGACGGGTGACAAGCCGTCGCAGGATTTCCTCCGCGCGCTCCATAAATCGGGCTGCCGCCGCTTCGGAACGGTGCTTGGGCCCGATTATAATGCGGCCCATTATAATCATTTTCACTTCGACATGAGCGGCAACGGCTACTGTCGCTGACGTCTGCCCGTCTTGGCAAAGTCGCACGAAGCGGCTAGCCGTCCGCTAATGGCAGAAGATAAACAACCCCATCGCTCGCGTTTCCACAAAGCCAAGGACGACGCGAAGTTCGCCAAACAGGCGACCACCACCCCCCAAACCGCAAGCGCCGCCTACAAGCTGGCGTTTCAGGACAATGACTTCCTGCTGCGCGAAGATTTGCGCCCCGTCCGCTTCCAGCTTGAGCTGCTCAAGCCCGAACTGCTGCTCGACGAGGCAAAGATCGAGTCGATGCTCGTGATCTATGGCTCGGCGCGTATTCCCGAGCCGGCACAGGCCGACGCGCTCGAGGCCGCAGCGACCGATGATGAGCAGCGGACCATCGCGCGCCGTCTGAAGGAAAAGTCGAAATATTATGAGGAGGCGCGCGCGCTCGCGCGGCTCGCGAGCCAGGTTCCGCCCGACGAAAATGGCTGTCGCCACTTCGTCGTCTGTTCGGGGGGCGGCCCGTCGATCATGGAAGCCGCGAATCGCGGTGCCGACGATGTTGGCAAGGAATCGGTCGGTCTCAACATCGTGCTGCCGCACGAGCAGGCGCCGAACCGTTTCGTCACTCCGGCGCTCAGCTTCCAGTTCCACTATTTCGCGCTGCGCAAGATGCACTTCCTGCTCCGCGCCCGCGCGGTCTGCGTCTTTCCGGGCGGTTTCGGCACGTTCGACGAGATGTTCGAATTGCTGACGCTGATTCAGACCGGCAAGATCAAGCCGATCCCGATCGTGCTGTTCGGCGAGGAATTCTGGCGCCGCGTCGTCAATTTCGACGCGCTGGTCGAAGAAGGCGTCGTCAGTGCGCGCGATCTTGGCTTGTTCAAATTCGTCGAGACGGCGGATGAGGCGTGGAAGATCGTCCAGGATTTCTACGCAAATACCGACCATAGCTGATGGCCGTCGCCCCCGCGACGGCGGGGGCCGCGATCGTCGTTGAACGGTGATGAGGGCGCAAGGCTTCTAGCGGCTCCGCCTGCGCGGGAGCGACGCCAAGACTATTTCGACTGTTCGTCCAGATACAGGATCAGCGCCTTGCGGTCCGCTGCGTCGATCACGCCAGCAAATGCCATTCGCGTGCCGGGCACCGCTTTCATCGGCGCTTCGAGATAGGTGTCGAGCGCCGCGTCGGTCCAGACGCCGCCCTTCGCCTTCATCGCCCCCGAATAGGAAAAGCCCGCGTGCGAGGCGACGGCGCGGCCGACGACGCCGTGCAGATTGGGGCCAATGCCGTTGGAGCCGCCCTTGTCGATCGTATGGCACGCGACGCAGCGCCGGAACACCTGTTCGCCCATCGCAGCCGTGGGCGCCACAGCAGGCGTTTCGGCCGCCGTCTCGCTGCTCGTGGGCGCGTCAGCCGGTGTCTCGCTCTTGCCGCAACCCGCAAGCGCCAGTGCGCCCGCCAGCACGACTGGCGCGAGGCGCATTATTTCTTGGCTTCGGCCGGAGCGGGAGCGGCCGCAGCAGCGTCTGCCGCGGGAGCAGCAGCAGCGGCGCCCTCAGCGGCAGGAGCTGCAGCAGCGCCTTCTGCGGGAGCAGCGCCCTCGGCCGCAGCCGGTGCCGCTTCAGCGGCGGGCAGCGGCAGGTTCGAACCCTGCGCGTTCAGATAGACGATCAGATTGGCGCGGTCTTCGGGGCTCGAAAGACCCGCGAACGACATTTTGGTGCCGGGCGCGAATTTGCGCGGGCTGGTCAGCCACGCGTTCATCTTTTCGAAGTCCCAGCTTCCGCCCATGCCCGAAAGCGCGGCCGAGAAAGCGAAGCCATGTTTGCCGTGGCCGATTTCTTCACCCAGCGTTCCGAACAGATTCGGACCGATGCCGTTGGCGCCGCCCGAGTTGACCGTGTGACACGCCGCGCATTTCGCGAAAACGGCTTCGCCCTTCGTCGCGTCGGCAGCGGCGAGCAGATTGGGGAGCGGCACGGCCGATTCGCCGCCGCCGCCACCAGCTTCGGCGTCTTCGATGACAAAGCCCGGCTTTTCGGGATTGTGGCTCGCGAACAACATGCTCGACCCGATCGTCAGGCCCAGCGCGCAAATGCCGGCGAACAGCACCCATCCAGCAATAGTGTTGTTGCGATTGTCCATGCTCATGCAGCCCCGTTAGCTGACGCCCGTGTGCCGGGCGCATATTTGATTTGGACGCTCCCTTACTGGCGCG
>JAURVS010000381.1 GCA_030655355.1 Sphingopyxis sp. | reverse complement strand
GGCCATAGTATAGACGTATGGTTGCGGGATGCAATTCGATTGGATGCAATGGACGAACTTACGCTACATGGCGCCTAAGACAACATCGGGAGAGACAAGATGGATTTTGCGGCCCAGCGCGAACAATTCGCCAACGAAGGCTATGCCGTGTTCGAACGCATCCTCGAAGGCCCGCTGCTCGACCTGCTGCGCGAAGAGTGCGGCCGCGTCATCGAACGCGAAGACGCCCGCCTCGACAGCCTCGGGGTCGAAGTCGACGGCATCAGCCACAAGGGCAAACGCTATTTCGCCGGCGAATGCCAGCGCCGCCAGCCTGACCTCCGTAACATGCTGTTCAGCGACACCATGGCCGACATCTGCCGCGCAACGCTCGGCGACGATGCCTATTTCTTCTACGACCAATATGTCGTGAAGGGCGCCAGCGAAGGCATGCCGTTCAGCTGGCATCAGGATTCGGGCTATGTCGTCGGCAACGGCGGCCCCGCCGATCACAAACCGTACCTAACCTGCTGGTGCACGCTCGACGACACGACGGTCGCCAACGGCACCGTCCGTATCCTGCCTTTCTCGCAGGCACCCGACACCCGCAACGGCATCGTCCCGCATACGCGCCAGCCGGGAAGCAACGACCTCGTCGGCTATACCGGCGACAGCGAGGGCGTGACGCTCGAGGTTCCGGCGGGCAGCGTCGTCGCCTTCTCCAGCCTCGCGCTCCACGCGACAGGATCGAACTCGACCCCGAACATGCGCCGCGTCTATCTCGCGCAATATTCGCCCGAGCCGATCCTCAATCCCGGCACCAATCATCTGCGCCGCAACGCGATCGCCTTCCTGCGCGGCGGCAGCCAGGTGACCTTCAACTAAAGGATAACGCCATGATCGATCGTCCCGTCGCCGCGCATCGTCCGCGCATTGTCGCGCTCGGCGGCAACGCCACGCCGGGCGGGTCGGGCGAACGCCTGCTGCGCCATGCGCTCGCGCGCTGCGAAGCGCAGGGCGCCGCAACGATGCTCTTCGCGGGCGACGCGATCGATCTTCCGATGTATGCCCCGCACCGCAGCGAGCGCTGCACAAAAGCGCAGGCGTTGATGGCCGCGCTGCGCGACGCCGACGGCATCATCGTCGCGTCGCCCGCCTATCACGGGACGGTGTCGGGCGTGGTGAAGAATGCGCTCGACTATGCGCAGGATCTGGTTTCGGACGCGCAGCCCTATTTCGACGGCCGCGCGGTTGGGCTGATCGCCGTGGCAGGCGGCTGGCAGGCGGCGGGAAGCACGCTCGCGACATTGCGCTCAATCACGCACGCGCTGCGCGGCTGGCCGACCCCGATGGCGGTCACGGCCAATTCCAGCCAGCCGCTGTTCGATCCCGACGGGCAGCTCGTCGATCCGGGCATCGAACAGCAACTCGATATCATGGCGCAGCAGGTCGTCACATTCGCAAAGATGAAGGCCGAATATGCCGCGGCCATGGCGCGCGGGCAGGCGGAAACGCTAACGTCGCTGGCGCTCTGACGTCAGAAAAACTGCCGACGACGGCGCCACCATAGCCTCACCCCGCTAAGGCAGAGCCAGAGCGTCACGACACCGCCGAACAACACGAGCAAGCGCCCGCCCAGCCCCAATGCCTTCCCCGAGTGCAGCGGATATTGCCATGCGAAAAACTGGTCGCCCGCGGTCGTGCCATTATCGTGGCGGACTCCGGTGATGCTGCCACAGTGCATCGCCACATAATGCCACAGCCGCCCCTGATCGTCGCGATCGCGCGCATCGAAGGTGCGGACGGCATAGACACCATGGTCGGGGAAGATGCGGACGCTGTGAACCCGCTTGCCCGTTTCGCCGATGACGCGCGTGATCGCCGCATCGACGCCGATCTTCGGAGAAGCGTCGGGAACATCGGCCATGCTTTCATGCAGGCGGCCGGTGATCGGCGAGATCAGCCCGACCGCCTCGCGGCTGTCGTCGGGCCAGGCGAGCGTAACGCCGGTTACCGCCAGCATCAGAGTGACGGGCAGGAACCATAATCCCCATGCGCGATGCGTATCGAACAGCCGCTTGAGGCTGCCGCGCCGTCCCTCGACGCGCAGCGCGCGCAGCCAATGCATCCCTTTCGGAAAAGACAGCGCCGCCGCGACGCCATGGTCGATTACCCATAAGAGCGAGACGAGACCGAAGAACCAGGTCATCCACGGGCCCGCGAGCAGGTCGATGTGCAGGCCATAGACGATATCCATTGCGTGCCGTCGATCGAACTTGATCGCTCCGCTTTCGCGCCAGCCGAGTATCGACCCGTCGCGCGGATCGGCGAAAATCTGTATCGGCCGTGGGCTACCATCGACCGGCGCGCGGCCCATCATCCAAAGGCTGTCGCCCCGGTCTCCGGGGACTTCGATCATTGTCGGTGCAAAACCAGGCAGCGCGCGCTCGGCGGCGGCAATCGCGTCG
>JAURVS010000378.1 GCA_030655355.1 Sphingopyxis sp. | reverse complement strand
TGCTCATGGCTACGCAGCTGAACACACCCGATCTGTTCGAAACCGCGCGATCGCTCGGCGTTTCGATTTCGCCTTCGACGCCGACGATCGGCGCCGAAATCAGCGGACTCGATTTGGACCGCCTGCTGTCATCGGCCGAGGGCGAATTGCTGCGCGCCGCATGGCTGCGCTTCAAGGTCGTTTTTTTCCGCGATCAGGACATCAGCCACGAGAGCCATGTCCGTCTCGGCCGCTTCTTTGGCGAACTCGAAGGCCATCCGGTCATCCCGTCGGTCGAAGGTTATCCCGAAATCCTCCGCATCGAAGGCGTCGAGGGTGTTCAGCTCACCGCCGAGACGGTCGCGCCGTTCCAGGCGTATAACAAATGGCACACCGATGTGACGTTTCGCGAGCGGCCGTCGATCACGTCGATCCTGCGCGCGCGGCACCTGCCGCCACTGGGGGGCGACACGATGTGGGCCGACACGGTCGCCGCCTATGCCGGACTGCCGCAGCCGGTGAAGGACCGGATCGAAGGGCTTGAGGCCGAGCATGATATCGTGCGCAGCTTTGGTGGGCGCGTGACCGAGGAAAAGCGCGCGCAGCTCGCGCGCGACTTCCCGCCCGTGCGCCACCCGATCGTGCGCTCGCATCCCGAAACCGGGGAGAAGATCCTCTACGTCAATTACACTTTCACCAGCCGCATCATCGGGGTGAGCGAGGAAGAAAGCGACAGCCTGCTCCGCCTGCTGTTCGACCGGATCAAAGTCCCCGAATATCAGGTGCGCTTCCGCTGGACCCCGAACGCGATCGGGATCTGGGATAATCGCTCGACGCAGCATTATGCCGTCGGGGATTACTGGCCCGAATATCGCGCACTGGAGCGTGTAACTGTTTCCGGGGACGTGGTAACGCGGTGAGCCAGGGTCAGAACCCCGGAATGGCGCGGTCGAGGTTTGAAGCGATTTTGTTCAGGGCAAGCGGGGCGCAGGCATATGAATATATTCCAAGCCGCGCTGACGCAGCCATGGACAAAATCGGTCAAATCCCTTCGGGACGTCGAAATGGCTTCGATCTCGTCTCCGCGCGGCCTTGCAGATGGAACCACCATCGGCTGCGGCCACGCGAAGCCGATATCTTCGCCATTTCGGCGCCTCGACAGCGCCATTCCGGGGTTCTGACCCTTGATAGAAGCCCAGCTGCACTCGCCGCGCCCGCGCTTCCGCACCGCGACCCGCGTTGCGATCGTCGGGGCGGGCTTTTCGGGGACGCTGCTGGCGATCAATCTGCTTGAACAGCCCGATGTCGAGGTATTGCTCATCGAGCGCGACCGACACCGCATGGGCGCGGGGGTTGCGTATAGCAGCACCGAAACCTCGCATCTGCTCAACGTCCGTGCGGGCAATATGAGCGCCTTTGCCGACCGGCCCGATCATTTTTGCGAATGGCTCGACGCGCGCGGGCTCGGCTGCGAAGCGGCTTTCGTCACGCGGGCGACCTATGGACGCTATCTGCGCGAGACATTGCGGCAAGCGATGGAAAAATATGGCCGGCGGCTGAAGCTGGTCGACGATGCGGTGCTCGATATCGAGGAGAAGGGCGGACAGGTCACATTGGGGCTCGTCAATGGCGGGCTGATCGAGGCCGACCGTGCGGTGCTCGCGATCGGCAATCTGCCGCCGCACGACCCGCCCGCGATCGAAGGCGCGCATCTGCCGTCGCATCGTTACATCGGCGATCCCTGGGCGAGCGCTTTCGAGGATGGGCTCGACAAGCAGGCGCC
>JAURVS010000355.1 GCA_030655355.1 Sphingopyxis sp. | reverse complement strand
CTGACCGACGGCGGCGCCGATTACACCTTCGATGCCACCGGCAATACCGAAGTGATGCGCACCGCGCTCGAAGCCTGCCACCGCGGCTGGGGCACCTCGATCATCATCGGGGTGGCCGAGGCGGGCAAGGAAATTGCGACGCGTCCGTTCCAGCTCGTCACCGGGCGCAACTGGCGCGGCACGGCGTTCGGCGGCGCCAAGGGTCGCACCGACGTTCCGAAGATCGTCGACATGTATATGACCGGCAAGATCGAAATCGATCCGATGATCACGCACGTCATGGGGCTCGAGGAAATCAACAAGGGCTTCGACCTGATGCACGCCGGGACAAGCATCCGCAGCGTCGTCGTTTATTGACGATTTCGCCTTCCCGCCGCGCCTTTCTTCCGCCATGCGCCAGCGCGGAAGACGGGTGAGGGAGTAAGGAATTGAGCGGACCCTATGTCCTGACGTTCAGCTGCGTCGACGCGGTCGGCATCGTTGCCGCCGTGACGGGGCTCCTCGCGGAGCGCGACGGCTTCATTCTCGACAGCCAGCAATATGCCGACCTCGATACGGGGCGCTTTTTCATGCGCGTCGAGTTTCGCGGAGCAGGGACGGGGTTTCCGGACGGTCTTGCGGCGGTGCAGGCGGCGTTCGCGCCGATCGTCGAACGGTTTGCAATGGACGTGCGGATCAGCGACAGCCAGACGAAGCCGCGCTTCGTCATCGCGGTGTCGCAGGGCAGCCATTGCCTCAACGACCTGCTCCACCGCTGGTCAACGGGTAATCTGGCGATCGACATTGCTGCGGTGGTGTCGAACCATGAGCATCAGCGGCGGCTGACCGAATGGCACGGGGTGCCGTTCCACCATCTGCCGGTCAGCGATGCCAATCGCGCAGAACAAGAAGCTGCGATCCTCCAGATCATGGACGATGCGGGCGCCGAGCATCTGGTGCTCGCGCGCTATATGCAGGTGTTGTCGCAGGATTTGTCGGCGAAGCTCGCGGGCCGTTGCATCAATATCCATCACAGCTTCCTGCCGGGCTTCAAGGGTGCGAAACCTTATCACCGTGCGCATGAGCGCGGGGTCAAGCTGATCGGTGCGACCGCGCATTTCGTTACGAGCGATCTCGACGAGGGACCCATCATCGAACAGGCGGTCGAGCGCGTCGATCACCGCGATAGCGTCGACGATCTGATCCGCATCGGACGCGACGTCGAAGCGCAGGTGCTGGCCAAGGCGGTGCGCTGGGTCGCCGAACAGCGCGTTTTGATCGACGGGCGCAAGACGGTTGTCTTCCGCTAACGCCGCGAACAAGATAGGTATCGATACGCAACCATAAACCGGAGGAGCAAAGGCGATGTACAGTCACAATATGGTCGGGTCGAACGACCTTGAAGCGGCGCGGAAATTCTATGACGCGACCTTTCAGGCAATCGGCGGCAAGCCCGCGATCCAGGACGACAAGGGTCGCCTGATCTATATGCACAATGGGGGCCTGTTTCTCGTTGGTCCGCCGATCGATGGCGAGCCCGCCACCGTCGGCAATGGCTGCACGATCGGCTTTGCGATGGAAGGCCCCGAGCAGGCGAAGGCCTGGCACGACGCTGGCGTCGGCGCGGGTGGCACCTCGATCGAAGATCCGCCGGGCGTCCGCGAAGGTGGCTTTGGCCAGCTCTATCTCGCCTATCTGCGAGATCCGTCGGGCAACAAGCTCTGCGCGCTTCACCGCGTCGTCTGAGGCGATAATATGATGCGAGGCGAAGCGGGATTGCTGGCCGATTTGGGCGTGCTTGCGATCCCCTTCGCCGCGCACGAGCATGAAGCGGTGTTCACTGTCGCCGAAAGCGACGCGGTGCACGCCGCGATGCCCGGCGCGCATACCAAGAATCTGTTCCTGAAGGATAAGGGCGGCGCCTTCTGGCTCGTCACTGTGCCGTCCGATGCGCGCGTCCATCTGAAAGGCTTGCCCGCCGCGATCGGCTGCAAGCATGTCAGCTTTGGCAAGGCTGAGGATATGGAGCGGTTGCTGGGCATCACGCCGGGATCGGTGACTCCGCTGGCGGCGATCAACGCTGCGCCGGGAAGCATCACGATCGTGCTCGACGAGACGCTCGCGGTCGTCGGCACGGTCAATGTCCACCCGCTCCGCAACACGGCAACGCTTGGTTTGTCGGGCGCAACGATCCTCGAGCTGCTGCGTCATTGGGGACATCAGCCGCTCGTTGCCGCCATCCCCGTTCAGGAAGAAACATGACTCTCGAAACTGTCTCCACCGTCCGCAGCCACGGCGGCACGCAAGGCGTGTACAAGCATGCCAGCACGACGACCGGCACCGATATGACCTTCGCCGTTTTCGTCCCCGATCATGCGCCGGGCGCGAAGCTGCCGGTGCTCTGGTATCTGTCGGGGCTGACCTGCACCCATGCCAATGTGATGGAGAAGGGCGAATATCGTGCCGCTTGCGCCGAGCATGGCGTGATCTTCGTTGCGCCCGATACCAGCCCGCGCGGTGAAGGCGTTCCCGACGATCCTGAGGCTGCGTGGGACTTCGGATTGGGAGCGGGCTTTTACGTTGACGCAACCGAAGAGCCATGGGCGGCCAATTATCGGATGCGCTCCTATGTCGAGGATGAATTACCGTCGCTGATCCTGCGCGAATTTGTCGCCGCGGACATGACGCGGCAGGGGATCACCGGCCATTCGATGGGCGGGCATGGCGCGCTGACCGTCGCGCTGCGGACCCCCGATCGCTTTCGTTCGGTGTCGGCCTTCTCGCCGATCGTCGCGCCGCTGCAATGCCCGTGGGGCGAGAAGGCGCTGGGCAATTATCTGGGTGCCAATCGCGAAGCGTGGACGGTTTACGATGCCTGCGCGATGATCGCGAGCGGCGCGCGCGTTCCCGACTT
>JAURVS010000337.1 GCA_030655355.1 Sphingopyxis sp. | reverse complement strand
CAGCTAGCTTCGGCGGTTGAAAGGGACTGACGTTCCTAAGTCTTGCAAGCAACATCGCGCCCTGCGATCGCGATTAGGTCGAACAGGCATAACGTGCTAATCTTTGCCATCGCCGAACAAGATGCCTGCAGGCTTCGGTGGCTGAGAGTGCTCATGCTCCCGCTTGCCGTTGGGGTCATGAACATGCGCCATGCAGACCGGCTCGATCTCGAGCGTTTCCTTGATCGCCTGCTCAGTCGCTCGATCCTGACCGATGCCGAGCAGGAAGCAATCCTCGATCTCCCGGCGCATCTCGCCGAAATCAAAGCCAATCGCGACTTCGTTGGGCTGCGCGAGACGGTCGATCATGCCAGCCTTGTCGTCGACGGGATGATCGGGCGGTTCGACCAGAACCGGAACGGACTGCGGCAGATAACCGCAATCCATCTCCCCGGCGACATGGCCAACCTCCATTCAGTCGTTCAGCCGCAGGCGACCTCGGCGCTTCAGGCCCTGTCGATCACGACGATCCTGCGCGTGCCGCACGCGGCCATCCGCACCGCGACGGCCGAGTTCCCCGCCATCGCGGAGGCGCTCTGGCGCGACTGCATGGTTGATGCCGCGGTCCTCTCGCAATGGATCATCAACGTCGGTCGGCGCGACGCGCAATCGCGGATCGCGCATCTGCTGTGCGAGATCGCGACCCGTCTCCGTGCGCCGACTGTCAGCGGCAGTTTTACGTTTCGCTTCGGCGTCACGCAGTTCCAGGTGGCCGACGCCGCAGGGCTGACCAGCGTCCACGTCAACCGGGTGCTGCGCGGTCTGCGCGAGCAAGGCTTGGTCGACGTGCGAAAGACCGAAGTACGCGTGCTCGATTGGGCGGGGCTGGTCGCGGTCGGCGAATTCAACAAAAACTATCTTCAGACCGAGATCTTGCCGGAGGAGCGACTGCGAATCCTGAGCCCCGCTTAGCGCCTGTTGTCCGCGAGCCGCGCGTCCCCCCTGACCAGAGGGGCATCGGTATAATTTTATGCGGATACTGATCCAGATTATTTGGGCCCGGCTCCAGGCCGTTTAAATTCCGCTTCTTTGCCGGAAAAGAGGGGGCGTATGAGAGCGGCGGATACCATCTGGGACGTAATCACATTCGCGCAGGCGGCGCATGGCGACGCCGCTGAAACCTTTGCGCGCCGCGAAGCGCTTAATGCCGCCGCGAAAGGCGACGCTGAACTCGCGGCGACTTGGCACAGCGCAGCGGAACAACTGCACACGCTTCATACGATCAACCGTCACGGGTCGGGAATGGGACGAGCCCCCCTTCAAGAAACGGGCGCCAAGGCTCGATAGCCTGCCGATCGAGCGACCGGAGGTTGCAGCAGACCGGTCTGCCATAGGCTCATCCGCCGCGGCTCTTAGGTCCGAGCGACCGACAGGAGACGCTCTATCTGCTCGCCCCGCTGACCGCATCGGCGCGCTGCTCGGCGGCTTGACGAACGGCCTCCGCTTCCTGCTCGAGCCGTTCGGCCTTGATCTCTGCCTCGCTGCGAATGACGTCGCGCTCTTTCTCGATTGCACGCGCTTCCGCTTTGCGTGCGGCCTCGGCCGCATTGGCGGCGCGGTCTTTCGCTTCGCCAATCTGTTCGTTCGGGCCGTCGCCGTCATAGGTTTTGCCATTCGCTTCGGCGGCAGCCTTGTCCTTCGCGGCGCCCGCCTGTTGGGCGGGGCCTTGGCAACCGGCAAGAAGCATGGTTGCGGCGATCATCTTATGAACTGGTTTCATCGTCATTCCTTTAAATTCCGGCGCAAGGCCGCGGCGGATCGTCACCCTGAACGCCGCAATCTTCTGCCGATCGCATGAACATGGAACGAGTCGGGCCCGGCTAAGTTTCCTAACCCGGACGGAGACTGAAATGACCGATACAAAGAACGCGCTCGCAACGGTGTCCCACGTCGATCTCAACCTTTATCTGGGTGACTGGTTCGAGATCTGCCGGTTGCCGCTGAAATGGGAAGATGCGGATGCCACCGACATCAGTGCCACTTACAGCCTTGAGCCCAACGGCACGATCAAGGTCGAGAATCGCTGTCTCAACAAAGATGGTAAGCCCGAGCGCGCGATCGGCGTCGCCACCCCCGAGGATGCGAGCAACGCCAAGCTCAAGGTCAGTTTCCTTCCACAATATCTGCGCTGGATCCCGTTCACGCACGGCGATTACTGGATCATCCGGCTTGCCGCAGATTATTCGGTGGCGCTCGTCGGCACGCCCGACCGTCAACATCTCTGGCTGCTGGCGCGTCATCCAGCCCTGCCCACCGACGTCGTCGAGGACTATCTCGCGGTCGCGCACGCGCAGGGCTTCGACCTCGGCGCGCTTATCACGCCGCGCCAGTCGGGCCAAAAAGTTCCGGACGCCTTCGTCGACTGAACGGGCCAACGCAGCGTTCACCGCGCGATGAGGCCGCAATCGTTATTGCCCTATGGCCCACTTTACTCACTGCCACTCGCTTATTTGAGCATCTCGTCAATCTTGCTTGAGAGCATCTCGATCTGGAAGGGTTTGGAGATCATCTGCATATTGGTGCCGAGAAAGTCCGTCCGCGCTGCGGCATTTTGCGCGTAGCCGGTGATGAAGAGGATCGGCAGGTCGGGAAGATGCTGGCGCGCAATGTCGGCGAGCTGGCGGCCGTTCATGCTTGGCAGACCCACATCGGTGATCATGAGATCGAAACGCGCCCCGCTCTCGAGCAGCCGGATCGCCGCAAAGGGCTCCGCGGCTTCCACGGCTTTATAGCCAAGCTCTCCCAAAACGTCGCTCACAAGGAGCCGCACCGACGCATCATCCTCAACCAGAAGCACGGTTTCGCCATCGCCATGGTGGATCGCTTCGGGAGTTCTCTCACGCATGATCGCGTCGGAATCGGCGATGGGCAGGAAAATGCTCACCGCGGTGCCCTTGCCCTTTTCCGACTCGATCTTCACGCAGCCCTTCGACTGGTTGACGAACCCATAGACCATCGACAGACCAAGGCCAGTTCCCTGCCCGATCGGTTTGGTGGTGAAGAAGGGCTCGAATACCTTGCCGAGCGTCGCCGCATCCATGCCGACGCCGGTATCGGAGACTGTCACCGTGACATAAGCGCCGGGCGCCAGATCGGGCTGGCTCGCGCAGTCGCCGTCTGACAGCTGGGCAAAACCGGTTTCGACGAGGAGGGTTCCACCCTCTGGCATCGCGTCACGAGCATTGATCGCCAGGTTGAGGACGGCGTTTTCGAGCTGGTTGGTGTCGACAATCGCCGCGGGAAGATCGTCGACCAAGTGGGTCGAAACCAGGATTTGTTCGCTCATCGTGCGGCGAAGAAGATCCTCGAGTGAGGCGATAAGTGCATTCACGTCGGTCGCCCGGCTGTCGAGCGACTGGCGGCGCGAGAAGGCAAGGAGCCGCGCAGTGAGCCCTGCGGCGCGCTGCGCCGAGCTGCTTGCCGCGTCCATGAAGCGGTCGAGATCGTCGAGCCGCCCGGTCGCAATCCGGCGCCGAAGGACATCAATGGCGCCAGTCACGCCGGTCAGCATATTGTTGAAGTCATGCGCGATGCCGCCGGTAAGCTGGCCGACGGCTTCCATCTTCTGCGCTTGGCGCAGCGCATCTTCGGCGCGAGCCCGCTCCTCAGCTTCGGCCTCGAGGCGTGCCAGCGCGTCGGTCAGTTCGGCCGTCCGCTCGGCGACGAGTGCCTCGAGCTTCTGCGCTGCGTCGGCGAGCGCGACCTGACCGCGCTTCTGGTCGTCGATATCGACGATCACCGAGATCGCGCCGGTGACGCGTCCTGCGCCGTCGAGCAGTGGAACCCCGCTTACACGCGTCCAGATGCTGCCTCCCGCGACCGGGTGATGCAGAAATTCGATCCCGTGGATCGTCTCGCCGCGCAGCGCACGCGGCGTCACGAAACGATCACGGCCGATACGCGCGCCGTCGGAGTCGTAGCCTTCCCAGCGCAATTCGCCATCGGGAAGCCGCGACGGCGTCTCGCCGCTGGGCAGGAAACGTCGATATTCGGGGTTGGACAGCCGGGTCGCGCCGTCGGGCTCGATGAAGGCAATGCCGACGGGAAGCGCGTCGAGCAAGGTCGAGAGACGCGTGCGCTCGCTGGCAAGCTCGGACAATTGGTCGCGGATTTCGAATTGCTTCTGCCGCGCGCGCATCGCCGAGGCCACTGCGCTGGTGAGCGATTCGGCGCTCAGCGGCCGCTCGAGCATGACGACGTTGAGCGCGCTGTCAGGCAGGCGCCGCCGTAGCGTCTCATGCCCAGAAGTCCGTCCGGCTTGGCGGCCGGTGAGCAGAATGAACGGAATATCCGACCAAGCCTGCTGCGCATCAAGTGCCCGGTGCAGCGGTCCCAGATCGGCACTCAACGCTTCTTCGGTGACAAGAATGACCCCCGCGTCGCCATCGATCGCTTTCGCAATATCATCAAGCGCCGCAAAGACCGACGCATTGTAGCCGTGCTGGACAAGCAGATCCGCGACGCTCGACGCATCATTTCCATAAGGGGCGCTGATCAGAACCCGATGGCCTTCGGAGGCGGTTCTATGCACCTAGCGCCGGTCTTCCATCAGCGGCTCGGCCGATCCGACATATTCCGGCGTGCCGGTCAGGACCCCCCGGAAGTCGGACAGCGGCGCGCCGACGCGCACGCCGCGGGCATCGATGCGCAGCTCCCGAATCGCATCCTCATGATGTCCGCTCCGGTTCTTGACGATCGAGATCGCCTTGCGAATGCGGCCCGCATTCTCGAAGAAGCGCAGCAGGACAACGATATCCGCGATGTAAGACACATCGAGGCCGTTGGTGCTCATCGTCCCGAAAAAACCGTGCTGCGGGTTGACCAAGATCGAGACGACGCCGGCCTGGTTCAGATAGGAAAGAAGCTCGTGGAGCTGAAGGATCAGCTGGCGCTCCTGCGGCATCGCCGAAACATAGCCATTGAGGCTGTCGATCAGCACGAAGCGGGCGTTATGCTCCTCGACCTCGAAGCGCACCATCGCGGCAAATTCCCCCGGCGCGATCTCGGCGGGGTCCATCTGGCGAATGCTGAGCGTGCCCGCGTCGATATGGCTTTGAAGATCGATGCCGAAAGCGTTTGCGCGCGTTATCATCGTACCAATGCGCTCGTCGAATTCATAGATTACCGCGACCTCGCCGCGCCGGCATGCGGCATCGAGATATTGCAGCGCGAGCGAGGTCTTGCCCGACCCGGCGGGCCCGGTGATGAGCATCGACGTGCCGCGCTGCGGACCGCCGGCCAGCATCGCATCGAGCTCGGAGACGCCGCTCGGCACGGCTTCGCCGATGAATGGTGCATGATGTTCGGAGGCGATCAGCCGCGGGAAGATGTCGATCCCGCCCTTTCGAAGCACCATGTCATGATAGCCGGCGACAAAAGCGACGCCGCGCATCTTTTGGACCTGCATCCGGCGCCGCGCCGCGCCGAAATCCAGCGTCAGCCGTTCGAGTGTGATGACGCCGTGACACAGGCTGTGCAAGTGATTGTCACGCTCTCCGGTCCCGCCCGTCATGTCGTCGACGAGCAGCACGGTCGTGTCGAGCGTCGAGAAAAATTGCTTGAGGTGAAGAAGCTGGCGCCGGTAGCGCAGCGAATCCTGCGCGAGTAGTCGCAGCTCCGAAAGGCTGTCGAAAACCACGCGCTTGGGCTTTACGCGCTCGACCTGCTCGCGGATGAGTTCGACCGTCCGGCCCAGCTCCATTTCCCAGCTATGGAGGATCGACTGATCACGGCCCGGACCGAGCGTCTCTTCGGCCGAGGCGAGTTCGAACAGCTCGACATTGGCGAGCGACCATTCGTGCGACCCCGCCACAATTGCGAGTTCCTCGCTCGTCTCCGACAAGGTGATATAGAGCACAGGCTCGCCGCGCGCAGCCCCGTCGAGCAGAAATTGCAGCGCCAGCGTCGTCTTTCCTGAGCCCGGTATCCCCTCGACGAGATAGAGGCGGCTGGCCGGAAGACCGCCGCGCAATATGAGGTCGAGCCCGGGATTGCCGGACGGGATGCGTTTGTCGTGGATGATCATAAATGCGGTCGCCTCGGATCGGTTGGTCGCCCGCCCGCCGCACCCGGGTTCGGACAAGCTAGTGCTGCCGGGACCGGTGCGGCGAGCACGCGTCGCTGTCTCGCTAACATCGCGTACAGAACGTCACCCGGCGCAGCAGGGTTTCATTGCGGCACAAAATCAATTGCTCGCAGGCCAATTTCAGGCTTCCGACCGTCGCACTGCGGCCTCGAGATCGGCAAAGCTATAGGGCTTGGCGAGCCAAGTCAGTCCGATCGCTTGAGTCACCGCCTCGGCGGCATATCCGGTGGCGAGAATGATCGGCAGTTCCGGCCGGATCAAGCGCGCGGCATCGATCAGTTCGCTGCCGCTCATGCCGGGCATTGCATGGTCAGTGATAAGAAGATCGATCTCGGGATGCCAGTTGAGGCAATCGAGCGCATCCTTTCCGCCATCAGCCTCGACAACTCGGTAGCCGAGGTCCTCGAGGAGTGCCGCAGTGTTCATCAGGATGATCGGGTCGTCGTCGACCGCAAGGATTGTGCGGGTATTGGAAGAGCCTGCGTTAGCGCCGGTCCCTGACGCGTCGGTGTCGCGTTCGGTTTCGCTTGTCGTCACTGGCAAATCGCTTGGCACTGCACTTCCCTTCCCCATCTATACGAGCCCGGGCACCGCAAGTTCCGTTCGCTATTCTCCGGGCGGCCATCCATCTGCGAGACTCTGCACAGGCATCGGCGATCGATAGCCAGCGCACAACGCCGACTGACACGGCTGCCGACGAACCTTAGTAATCGTAAGCAATGAGCTGCTCCAACAGAAGGGCTGCTTAGGGGCGCTACTTAACTGAGGCTGGAATGGCCGACATGAGGCGTAAAGTAGCCGTGCCGGGCAATGAGCAACTTTGGATAATCAGCGAGCATGTTGGGCGACAGTCGGCGTATTACGGTGAATTTCTAACGAAGGCAGCGGTCGATCTTCGAAGGCCTTCAAGCACTTCTAAAGCATTGAAATTATGAAGCAGCACTTCTTTCGAGTTGGGCCGCAACAACACGGATTCGGCGCATAACAGCCGTGCTTCACGAGCGGGTTGCTTACTTGACAAAATCCAGGCTCCCAAGCCCGTCGCTGGTAGCCATTCAAATTATTGAAATGTAACGAGAAATGGCGCACCCGAAGGGATTCGAACCCCTGGCCTCTGCCTTCGGAGGG
>JAURVS010000281.1 GCA_030655355.1 Sphingopyxis sp. | reverse complement strand
GGCGCCCGATCATCGTGCGATCCTATGATCCCGCCATGTCGTTCGAGGATGCGGTAAAGCTGCTTTGCGTGTCGTTCGATTCGACGATTCGCGCCAATGCCGGCGTCGACCTGCCGATCGACCTCAAAATCCATGAGCGCGACGATTATACCACCGTCCGCGAGCGCCGTTTCGAGCGCAACGACCCCTATTTCGAAAGCGTCGCTGACGGCTGGGCCGAGGCGCTGGGGATCGCGCTGGCCGAATTGCCGGACTTTCATTTCTGATCGTCCTCGGGCGGTCCCGCCAATCCAAGGGGAGGGTCGCCATGTTGCGCTGGATTGCCGCTGCACTGTTGTTGATGGGCTGTCCGGCCGCGGCTGAGGAATCGGGCTTCGACACGGCGCTCCGCAATTTTCGTGAGCTGCACCGCGCCGAAATGCGCCGGTCGGGGATTGTCGGCAGCAGTTTTTATGTCGTGCGCGGCGGGCAGACGGTCGCCGCCGATCATCTGGGCGAGCAGGATGCCGACGCGCATATCCCTGTGGATGCGGCGACCATCTATCATTGGGCGTCGATCACCAAGACGATGACGGGGATCGCGATCATGCAGTTGCGTGATCGCGGGCTGCTGTCGCTCGACGATCCGATTGTGCGTTATGTGCCCGAACTGGCGGCGGTACATAATCCCTATGGCGACATGGGCGCGATCACGCTGCGCCAGTTGATGAGCCATAGCGCAGGGTTTCGGAGTGGGACCTGGCCGTGGCGCGACCATGACTGGCAGCCGTTCGAGCCCAGAGGCTGGGCGCAGCTTGCCGCGATGCTGCCTTATACGCAGGTCGAGTTCAAACCCGGCACGCGGTTCAGCTATTCGAACCCCGGCATCGTCTATCTGGGTCAGGTGATCGAGCGTTTGTCGGGCGAAGATTATGAAGTCTATATCGACAAGAATATCCTGAAGCCGCTGGCGATGCATCAAAGCTATTTCGACCGCACGCCGCCGCATCTGCTGCCGCATCGCTCGCACAGCTATTATATCAAGGACGGCCGCCGCGTCGCTGCGCCGTTCGACGTCGATACTGGCGTGACGGTGTCGAACGGCGGGCTCAACGCGCCGATGCCCGACATGGCGAAATATGCCGCGTTCCTGCTCGGCGATCCGGCGCGCAACGCTGACTATGATCTCGTACTCAAGCGGTCGTCGCTCGAGGAAATGTGGACGCCGCAGATCGCGGCGGGCGACGACTTCACACAAGGCCGCATGGCCAGGACGACTGAGAGCGGGCTGACCTTTTTCATCGATCGCAGCGCGGCGGTGCGCTTCGTCGGCCATAATGGCGATCAGAATGGCTTTCGTGCCTATCTGAGCCTTTGCCCCGATCAGGGGCTTGGCAGCCTGCTCGTCTTCAACACCGAAACGCGCGGTGTTCAGAACAGCGCCGCGAACCGCAACACGGCGGAATCGCGGATTGCGCTGGCGACCGACGGGTTGTGCGAGGCGCTGGCGAAGTAGCGCGACGCGTGGGCCCCGGCTTTCGCCGGGGTAGAATTTTGGAGGATTATTTGTTCTTCCGGCCCTCGATAAGCCCATCGACGAGGCTCGGATCGGCGAGCGTCGATGTATCGCCGAGCGATCCGAAGTCATTCTCGGCGATCTTGCGCAGGATGCGGCGCATGATCTTGCCCGAGCGCGTCTTGGGCAGTCCGGGGGTCAGATGGATATGGTCGGGGGTTGCGATCGGGCCGATTTCCTTGCGGACCTGTTGCTTGAGCGCGGCGGCGACTTCTTCGGTCGGTTCCACCCCCGCGTTGAGCGTCACATAGGCGTAGATGCCTTGACCCTTGATGTCGTGCGGGAAGCCGACGACGGCGGCTTCGGCGACGAGGTCGTGGAGGACGAGCGCGCTTTCGACTTCGGCGGTGCCCATGCGGTGGCCCGACACATTGATGACATCGTCGACGCGGCCGGTGATCCGCCAATAGCCGTCGGCATCGCGGCGGCATCCGTCGCCGGTGAAATATTTGCCCTTATAGGTCGAAAAATAGGTCTCGGCGAAGCGCTGGTGATCGCCATAGATGGTGCGTGCCTGTCCGGGCCAGCTGTGCGTGATGCACAAATTGCCCTCCGACGCGCCGCCGGTCTGTTCGTCGACGAGCACGCCGCCCTCGGCATCGACGAGGTGCGGGCGGATGCCGAAGAAGGGGCGTCCGGCGCTGCCGGGTTGCATCGGATGTGCACCCGGGAGGGTCGTGATCATGATCCCCCCGGTCTCGGTCTGCCACCATGTGTCGATGACGGGCACGCGGCCCTTGCCGACGAGCTGGTGATACCAGCGCCACGCCTCGGGATTGATCGGCTCGCCGACGCTGCCGAGCAGGCGGATTGAGCTCAAGTCGTGGCGCGTCACATAGTCATCGCCCTCGCGCATCAGCGCGCGGATCGCTGTCGGCGCGGTGTAGAGGATGTTGACCTGGTGTTTGTCGACGACCTGCCAGAAGCGGTCGTGGTCGGGGTGGTTGGGGACGCCTTCGAACATCAGGGTCGTCGCACCATTCTGGAGCGGGCCATAGACGACATAGCTGTGCCCGGTGACCCAGCCGATGTCGGCGCTGCACCAAAAGATCTCGCCGGGGCGATAGTCGAAGCCGTAATAGAAGGTGCTCGCGGTCCAGACGCTATAACCGCCGACGGTGTGGAGCACGCCCTTCGGTTTGCCGGTCGAACCCGAGGTGTAGAGAATGAAGAGCGGGTCTTCAGCGTTCATCGGCTCGCACGGACAGGTGTCGCCGACGTCGGCGGAAAGCGCGTCGTACCAATGGTCGCGGCCTTCCTTCATCGTCACGTCGCCGCCGGTGTGCGCGATCACCAGCACGGCTTTCACGTCGACGCGTTCGAGCGCCTTGTCGACATTGGCTTTGAGCGGGACATGCTTGCCGCCGCGCAGGCCTTCGTCGGCGCAGATCACCCAATCGCTCGCGCAATCCTCGATCCGGCCGTGAATCGCCTCTGGCGAGAAGCCGCCGAAGACGACGCTGTGCACCGCGCCGATGCGCGCGCAGGCGAGCATCGCGACGGCGCCTTCGGGGATCATCGGCATATAGATGGTGACGCGGTCGCCCTTCTGGACGCCCATCTTTTTCAGCGTGTTTGCAAAGCGGATGACGTCGGCGAGCAGCGCCTTGTAGCTGATCGTCCGCGTCTCGCCATCGGGGCTGTCGGGTTCGAAGATGATCGCGGTGCGCTCGCCGTGGCCGGCGGTGACATGGCGGTCGACGGCGTTGTGGCACAGGTTGAGGACGCCATCCTCATACCATTTGATGCTCACCGGATCATAGGACCAGTTGGCGATCTTCGTCGGCGGGGTGATCCAGTCGAGCCGCTTCGCCTGTTCGGCCCAGAAGGCGTCGGGATTGTCGATGCTCTGTGCGTAGAGCCGGTCGTAATCGGCGGCGTTGCAATGCGTGTTCGCGGCGGCATCGGCGGGAACGGGAACAAAAGGCTCAGACGGCGGCAATTCAGGCACGGGCGACTCTCCCATTCGGGTTTGCATTGTTCGGCTGCTGCGATAACCCGAGTGCCACAAGTTGCAAGGCGCGAAGGCGTTTATGAAGGGACAGACGATGGTTCAACTGGGCCAGGAGACAGGCGCACTTCTCGACAGGCTGGGGGTTGACCGGGCTTTATGGACCGACGGGTCGATGCCGTCGGTGACGCCGCTGACTGGCGAGCCATTGGCGATGGTGCAGGTCGCCGATGCGGCGACGATCGACGCGCGGCTGAATGCCGCGACGGCGGCGTTTCGCGCGTGGCGCAATGTCCCGGCACCGCGGCGCGGCGAACTCGTGCGCCTGTGGGGCGAGGAATTGCGCGCCGCGAAGGATGATCTGGCGAAGCTGGTGACGATCGAGGCGGGAAAAATCCCGTCCGAAGGCGCGGGCGAAGTGCAGGAAATGATCGACATCTGCGACTTTGCCGTCGGCCTGTCGCGCCAACTTTACGGGCTGACGATCGCGACCGAGCGGCCGGGGCACCGGATGATGGAAGTCTGGCACCCGCTGGGCGTTGTCGGGGTGATCTCGGCGTTCAATTTCCCCGTTGCGGTCTGGGCGTGGAATGCCGCGGTCGCGCTTGTGTGCGGCAACAGCGTCTTGTGGAAACCGTCCGAAAAGACCCCGCTGACTGCGCTGGGGGTGCAGGCCGTTTTCGAGCGTGCGCTGGCGCGCTTCGGCGATGCGCCCGAGGGGCTGGTACAATTGCTGATCGGCGGGCGCGAGGCGGGCGAGGCGCTGGTCGACGACAAACGCGTCGCGCTTGTGTCGGCGACGGGATCGACGCGGATGGGCCGCGCGATCGCACCGCGGCTGGCCGGGCGGTTCGCGCGCGCGATCCTCGAACTCGGCGGAAACAATGGCGCAATTGTCGCGCCGTCGGCCGATCTCGACCTGGCGCTGCGCGGTGTCGCATTCGGCGCGATGGGGACGGCGGGGCAGCGCTGCACGACGACGCGTCGACTGTTCCTGCACGATAGCATTTACGACGGTTTCGTTGCGAAGCTCAAAGCGGCTTATGCCAGCGTCGGCGTTGGCAATCCGCTCGACGGCGAGGTTCTCGTCGGGCCGCTGATCGATCGTGCGGCTTATGATCTGATGCAGGACGCGCTGACGGCTGCGGTCGCGGCCGGCGGTGTCATCCACGGCGGGACGCGCGTCGGTGACGGCGCGAGCTATTATGTGAAACCGGCGCTGGTCGAGATGCCGGGGCAGGTCGGACCGGTGCTGGACGAGACGTTCGCGCCGATCCTTTATGTTATGCGCTATTATGATCTGAATGCGGTGATCGAGCTGCACAATGACGTTGCGGCGGGGCTGTCGTCGGCGATTTTTACGACCGATATGCGCGAGGCTGAGCGCTTTCTTGCGGCGAGCGATTGCGGCATCGCGAACGTCAATCTCGGCACTTCAGGGGCCGAGATTGGCGGGGCATTTGGCGGCGAGAAGGAAACGGGCGGCGGGCGTGAATCGGGGTCGGACAGCTGGAAGGCCTATATGCGCCGCGCGACCAATACAGTGAATTACTCGGACGCATTGCCGCTGGCGCAGGGGGTTTCGTTCGAGATTTGATCGCGGCGAGCTAACTCATATTCCGTTCGTGTCGAGCGAAGTCGAGACACCGGGAGGTCGTCCATGACCGATGGACATCTCGACTTCGCTCGATGAGAACGGATAAGATACTGGCTTAGCGTTAGGCGGCCCGCCAGCCGAAACCCTGTTCCAGCGCCACAATCTGTCCTTCGGTGCCGACCGGCTCGGTCGCCCCGTTGGTGAGGAACGCCAACATCGCGGCATCCGTCACATCGACATGCGCCAGAGTGCGATCGCCCGTCGGCGTGCGCGCGGCGACGACGCCCGCCTTGGGACTGCCGTCGCGGCCATAGAATACCGTATAGCTTTCGATCGTCGCCGGCCCGGCATAATCCTCGACCAGTTCGGGCACCGGACCGCGTTTCGCTTCGGCTTCTGCCTGATAGTCGAAATCCTGCGGAAAGCTCGCGGCGGCGATCGGCGCATTGCCCAGGACGATGCAATGATTGTCCGTCGCGAAGCCGCCATTGGCGAAGAGGAAGCCGTAGCGCCCTTCGCTGCGCAGCTTGTCGACCATCGAGACGATCGCGTGGCTCATATAGTTGGCGATTGGCCCGCCGCCAAAGGTCAGCCCGCCGAACACCGTCGCGGGGCGGTCCGACGGCCAGCCGAGAATACGCCGCGCCATCTTCGGGACGCAGGGGAAGCAGCTGTAGAGTTCGACGAAATCGAAATCCGCAGCGGTCATTTCATTGAGGTCGAGCGTGCGCGTGATCGAGGTCTCCATGCTGACGCTGCCGTCGTAGCGGTCGCGGTGGAGGATGCTTGCGGGCTCCTTTGCCGCGGCGCCCATGCCGACATAGATCATCCGGTCTTCGGCGATCCCGCGACGCCGCGCCTCGGCAAGGCTCGCGACGATGAAGCCCGCGCCCTGATTCACCGACGAATTGGCGACCATCAGTTTCGAATAGGGGAAAGCGATCGGGCGGTTGCGCTCGTCGACCTTGAGAATTTCTTCGGGTGACGCGGCTTTGCGGATCCACGCGCCGTCGTTCGCGGCGGCGACTTCGGAGAAGCGCGACCAGATTTCGGCGCTTTCGGATTGGGCTTCGTCAAGGCTCTGGCCCCACGCGGCGCGCGTCGCATTTTCATAGAGCGGATAGACGTCGACCGGGGCCGACAGGCCGTGAAGCTGCGCGTAATTGGGTTCGCGCCGCGTCGCGACCTTGCGGATCGCATTGTAGCTTTTGTCGTCGCCGCTCGCGGCCTTGGCGGCGCGGCCGGCTGCGGTGCGTAGTGCCTCGGCGCCCACGATCGCGGCTAGCTTGACCTCGCCCGCGCCAATGCGGTTCGCCGCCTCGTTGAGCAGACGCACGGGGGTGTCGCCGTGCGGCGCGGCCGATTGATAGTTGATCGCGGGTGTCGCGCCGATGGCGGCGGCGAGCGGTTCGGGGAGTTTGCCGAGGCTGTGGAAGCTGATCTGATCGACGATCGCAAGGCTGTCGATCTCGGTCAGCGATATGCCCGCGTCTTCGGCTGCGACCCGCAGGGCCGCAACCATCAGTCTGAGCGAGTCCAATCCCTGATCCGGGTCTTCGGGCCGGTCGTTGATCTGGCCAACGCCGATAATGACGGGAATACGCTCGGGATCGGTCATCTTGCTCCCTTGGACCATATCAGCGTGCCTTCCACTCGGGTTTGCGTTTCTGTGCGAAAGCGAGCGGGCCTTCGCGCGCGTCTTCGCTGCGCATCAGAGCGCCGCGTTCGCGGGTATTATGCTCCCAGAAGGGCGCGTCGGCGGCGATGCGGCCTTCGTCGATGCCGAGCGCGACGCGCTTCGACACTTGTACCGAGAGCGGTGCGTTCGCGGCGATCTTTTCGGCGAGCGCGATCGCGGTCGGGAGCAGGTCGGCGAGCGGCACGACATGATTGACGAGGCCGAATTCGGCGGCGCGCGCGGCGGGGATCGGGTCGCCTGTCAGCATATATTCCATCGCGAGCTTGCGCGGGATCTGCTGCGCAAGGCGGAACGCGCCGCCTGCTGCTGCAAACAGGCCGACCTTGACCTCGGGCAGCCCGAATTGCGCATGATCGGCGGCGACGATGATGTCGCTCATCAGCGCAATTTCGCACCCGCCGCCAAAGGCGAAGCCGTTGACCGCGGCGATGATCGGTTTCGAGATCGGATGCGACACCATACCGGCGAAGCCCCAATCCTGTTGGGCCTTGTCCGACGGATAGAGACTTTCGCCGCGCGACAGCGCGACGAGGTCTGCGCCTGCGCAAAAGCTTTTGTCGCCGGCGCCGGTGATGACGACGACGCGGATTTCGGGATCGGCCTCGGCCTCTTCGAGCGCGGTGCCGACGCCGACGTGGACCGCGGCATTGACTGCGTTGCGTGCCTCGGGGCGGTTGATCGTGACGATCAGGACATGGCCCTGGCGTTCGGTGAGGATGGTCGTGTCGGTCATGCGAATCTCTCCCTTTCGGGTGAGTATCGCGGTGAGTTGACGTTTACGTCAACTGTTCATCGTCATTGCGAGCGAAGCGAAGCAATCTCCGGCCATCGGCCCCAAGCATGGGTGATAGCTGGAGGTTGCTTCGTCGCTTCGCTTCTCGCAATGACGCGGATC
>JAURVS010000277.1 GCA_030655355.1 Sphingopyxis sp. | reverse complement strand
CGGTTTTCCGCCACTTTCCAAAATGGCTTTATCGCAGCTTGGCGCATCCCAGCGCGGCCGCGTCGATTGCCGTTGCGGCGCCGCGCAGCCGATAGGTGTCGGCGATCGCGCCGCCTGTCGGGGTTCCGCTCTCGACGCTCATGCTCGGGGCCGACCGCATTGCGGCGATGATCGCAGCGTCCATGCGAGCATCGCTTGCCCAGCCATGCGCGCCGTTGCCGGTCAGAATGAAACGGCGGCTGCCGATCGTCAGGCGCAGTTCGCGCATCGGCGCGCGCGCTTTCGTCAGGCGGACGTAAAATTGGCCGCGAATGCGCGATTTTGGCCAATACCCGACGCTCGCATAGCCCTTTATCTGCGGTTTTCCGATCGTCGCGGAGGGCGAGGCGAGGGCGTAGCAGCGCGGCGTGGCGGGATCACGGAACGCGCCCCAGCCGTCAAAAATCCCGAGCGCGGTCGGCGCGGCGGCGATCGCCGCGACAGGCATCGCCGCCAGCATCACGAAAAGGAAGGTCCAGCGCCGCATCCGCCCCAATTCGCGCGATTGGGGATGCTTTGCAAGCATGGCTTGCACGTGCCGTTACGTGCGTTAAGGAAGGTGGACATTTTCAGGGGCCGGGAATCGGGGCGACGAATCGCTTCCGATCTCTTTGCGCCCCTTCAGGGACTTCTCCCGCGGAACACAGGGATGGCGGATTTAGAATGAAAGCGACGATTGAACGCGCAATTTTGTTGAAGAGCCTCGGACATGTTCAGTCGGTGGTGGAACGGCGCAACACAATCCCGATCCTCTCGAACGTCCTGATCGAAGCCGATGCGTCGGGTCAGCTCAAACTCATGGCGACCGACCTTGATCTTCAGGTCGTCGAAACGATCGCGGCGAAGGTCGAAACGGCGGGGACGACAACCGTGTCGGCGCACACGCTGTTTGAAATCGCCCGCAAGCTGCCCGAAGGCGCCGAGGTCAGCCTTGCCGCTGCCGAGGGCAAGATGCAGGTCAAGGCCGGCCGCTCGAACTTCAACCTGCCCACGCTGCCGCGCGACGATTTTCCGGTGATTGCCGAAGGCGAACTGCCGACCAATTTCGAACTGCCGGTCGCTGAGCTGATTCAGATCATCGACAAGACCCGCTTCGCGATCTCGACCGAGGAAACGCGCTATTATCTGAACGGTATCTTCCTGCACGTTGCCGAAGACGCGTCGGGTCCGGTACTGAAAGCGGCTGCGACCGACGGACACCGCCTCGCGCGCTATACCGTTACGCGTCCCGAGGGCGCATCGTCGATGCCCGACGTGATCGTGCCGCGAAAATGCGTCACCGAAATCCGTAAGCTGCTCGACGAGGCCGAAGGCAATGTCGAAATCAGCCTGTCAGCGAGCAAGATCCGTTTCCAGCTCGGCAATGCGATCCTGACCTCGAAGCTGATCGACGGGACCTTCCCCGACTATAGCCGCGTCATTCCGACCGCGAATGACAAGCTGCTCAAGGTCGACCCGAAGAGCCTCTATCAGGGCGTCGACCGCGTCTCGACGATCGCCAGCGAAAAGACCCGCGCGGTCAAGGTCGGCCTCGACAAGGATCGCATCACTCTGTCGGTGACCAGCCCCGAAAATGGCACCGCGGCTGAAGAGGTTGCGGCGGTCTACGACAGCGATGCGATGGAAATCGGCTTCAACGCCCGCTATCTCAGCGACATTCTCGGTCAGGTTGATGGCGACACGGTGGAACTGCACCTCGCGGACGCCAACGCCCCGACGCTGATCCGCGAAAGCGAAAAGAGCCCGGCGCTCTATGTTCTGATGCCGATGCGGGTCTGACCGCCCGCTCCGGTTGAAAGAAAAAGGCCCCGCGGTTGCGGGGCCTTTTCTTTATCCGGCCTTCGCCACCCGCCAGATGACCCCGCCGGTGTCGTCGGCGACCAGCGCGCTACCATCCTTCGCAACCTTGACGTCGGCGGGACGGCCGCGGGTCGTCTTGCCGTCCTTGGCGAGGAACTGGTCGAGTATGGTGACCGGCAGCGCATCGACGGGCTTGCCGTTCGCTCCGAACTTGACGAACACGACGCTATAGCCCGCCACCGGCTCACGGTTCCACGACCCGTGCAGCGCGATCAGCGCCCCATTCGCCCAGCCATCGCCGAGGTTGAGGCCCTGAGCGAAGGTGAAGCCGAGCGGCGCAGTGTGAGCCCCCAGCCCATAGTCGGGGCGCTTGACATATTGGCGGCGATCCTCGGCCTCGGGCTCGACACGCGGGTCGATATAACCACCCCAATAATACCAGGGCCAGCCATAGAAATCGCCTTCGTCGACGTCGGTCAGATAGTCGGGAACGAGGTCGCTGCCGAGCATGTCGCGCTCGTTGACCACGGTCCAAAGCTGGTCGCTTCCGGGATAGAAGCCGAGCCCGACCGGGTTGCGGATGCCTGCGGCAAAGGTGCGGACATATTTCTGTTCGGGTCGGACTTCGAGCACGCTGGCACGGCGGAACTCGCGGCTCATGCCCTTTTCGCCGATATTGCTGTCGGCGCCGACGCCGATGTAGAGCCAGCCGTTGGGAGCTGCCGCCAGACTCTTTGTCCAGTGGCGGTTCGTACCCTTGGCCGGCAGGTCGACAATCTTCGTGGCCTTGCCGCTCATTTTCGTCTCGCCCGCCACATAGGGAAAAGCGAGCAGGGCGTCGGTGTTGGCGACATAAAGCGTGCTGCCGACGAGCGCCAATCCATAGGGCGAGTTGAGCCCGGTGATATAGGCGGTCTTAACCTCGGCCTTGCCGTCGCCATCGGCGTCGCGAAGCAGCGAGATGCGGTTGGCGGAAACGCCTCCTGCGCCCGCCTTGCTCATCAATTTGGCCATCACCTTGCCATCGATGCCCGACGCGTCACGCGGCGGGCTCTGCGCCTCGGCGACCAGCACGTCGCCATTGGGCAGCACGAGCATGTTGCGCGGATGGTCGAGCCCTTCGGCAAAGCGGACGACCGACAGGCCCTGTGCGGCACGAGGAGCCTGTCCGGCGGGCCAACTGGTCGCCTCGGGCACGTTCATCGTCGGGAAGCTCTCGGTCTTCTGCGATGCCATCACCGGTACCCGACCGCTGAGTTCGGCGGTCGAGAAGCGCGCCACATCGGGCCGCGACATGATGTAAAGGACGACGCCGCCTATGATGAGAAGCACCAGAAGGGCGAGGGCGACATATTTCAGAATCTTGCGCATAGCGCATGTCTACACGGGCGGCGCGCGGCGTCAAAGGGGCGAAACGCGCAGTACATATCGTTCGGAAGCGTTAACGGAGCGCGGCCCATGATTAACCTTACCCGATTGTTCATCACGGTTGGGAACGAGGCGGGAAGGGCGCCATGGCTAGGAGGAGCGTTCTACGTAACGGACCGGGAACTTCATGCACCTGCCAGCACCTTTTCTAACGGATCGCGCCGCGGTCGAGGATGCTCATGCGCTGATCAGCATGCATGGTGAAGAAGCGGGCTTTGCGGCGGCCGCGCGTGCCGAGCAATATCGCGTACTCGGCAATCACGTCCATTTTGCGCGCTGGCGTCAGATCGAGCGGCTGATCACCTATTTGTCGGTCGACGGCATTCTCGACACGGTACATTAGGTTCTACAGTCGCAGGCCCGCAGTTTCGGGCAACCCCGCCATGATGTTGAGATTCTGTACGCACGCGCCGCTGGCACCCTTGCCTAAATTGTCGAGCCGCGCGACGAGCCGCAACTGGCGCCCAGTGTCATCGGAAAAGAGCATCAATTCCATCCGGTCGGTGGCGTCGTCGGACTGGCTCAACAGCAACTCGCTCTCGTCGCCGCGGCGGATCGAGACTATTGGCGATCCGCCGAAATGCGCCGCAAGCGTATCGAGCACAGCATCTGCGGTCGGGGCGTCAAAGCTTAGCGGCACCTCGACCAACATCCCCCGATAGACGGGGACGACCGCCGGAGCGAACAGCGGCGGATAAGCGAGGTCGGCGCCTTGCTGCATTTCGGGGACATGCTTGTGGTTCAGCGCCAGCCCGTAGCTGCGAAAGCCGATATCGGGTTCGTCCTCGAACCTTGCAATCAACTCCTTGCCGCCTCCCGAATAGCCCGACACAGCATTGACGCTAAGCCGCGCGTCTGCCGGAACGATGCCCGCGGCGACAAGCGGCGCGACCAGTGCGAGGAAGCCTGTCGGATAACAGCCGGGGTTGCTGACGCGCGTCGAGGTCGCGATCGTGCCGCGCTGCGCTGCGTTCAACTCGGGGAAGCCATAGGCCCAATCCGGGGCGACGCGGTGTGCAGTCGATGCGTCGATCACCTTCGTGCGGTCGTTGCGGATCATCGCGACCGCTTCGATCGACGCGGCATCGGGAAGGCAGAGGATGACGAAATCGGCGTCGTTCAGTGCCTCGGCGCGCCGCGCGGCATCCTTGCGCTCGGCGTCGGGCAGCATGATCAGCGAAAACTCGCTCCGCCCCGAAAGCCGCTCGGCGATTTCTAGACCCGTCGTTCCCGCCGCGCCGTCAATGAAGACCTTCTTTGTCATAATTTATTTCAGTCGCTTATAGCCGGAGACCGGCTCATCATGCCCTTTTGCCGCCGAACGCGCGATGACGTCGGCGAGCGGTTCGCAGTTCACCGCGTTCCATCGTCGGCTCGCGTGCAGGATCGTGCGACTGTCGGCCATGATGCCGACGTGACCGGGGAAGAAGACGAGATCGCCGCGCGCTAGCTGCGCCGGCTCGACATCCTTGTCGGCGCCGAGCGACGCGAGTTGCAAGTCGCTGTCGCGGGGCAGCTGGACGCCTGCGGCGCCCCAGACAAGCTGGACAAGTCCCGAGCAGTCGATGCCTTTCGCCGTGCGGCCGCCCCAGACATAGGGCGTGCCCATCATCTGTTCGGCCAATTCAGCTGGATCATTGTCGTGCGCGCCCACCTCGACGAGCGCCGCCAGCGGCAGATAGCCGTGCGAGGTCGCGAGCCATTCGCCCTCGGCCTCGCCCATCACCAGCGCACCGCGCGGCAGGACACCGGGACCGCCGCTCGTAGCATCGGGCGCGCCGTGCAGCATTGCCTCGATCATTGCGACACGATGGGTCGGGGCGATCGGCGCGGCCAGCGCGTCTGCAGCGAGATAGCCGACATAATGATCGGCGAGGCAATAGCCCCATGCCCAACCGCCCGTGAGGTCGAGCAGGGCAAAGCCTTCGCCAAATAGCAGTTCGCTAGTCTGGTCGGCATCAACCGACGGCGCAGCGCGCAGCGATGCCGCCGTCAGCGCGCCGCTCCGCATCATCGGCGCGGCATAATGCGGGGCGAAATATTGTCCCGCAGCCGCGATATCGGCGAGGTCGGGGCGGATCGCGACGACGCGTGGATCGAATGCCTGCGACGTTCCGGTCAGTCCGAAACGGCCGCGGCCCGCACCGGCGGTGCCGGGGCGCCCCATGCGCACACGATTTGCCGCTGAATTATCGCCGCTGTCTGCTGTCACTTGCCGTCCTGTTGAAACCCGATGCCCGCGCCTTGCGGACAATCGCGCGCCATTAGACCAGCAGGGCCCGCTTTATCAAGAATGTTCAGGTTTTACCGCCTCGGCCATAGCGCGCTTGTAGCATCGCCCAAGTCGCTCGCAGACCAAGCGCCGCGCCGCCTTTCGGACGTCCATGCTTTGCAGAGGGGCGCCAGGCGAAGGTATCGATATGCGCCCATGCCGCGCCTTCGGGAACAAAACGCTTCAAAAACAAGGCGGCCGTGATCGTCCCGGCGAACGCCGAACTGCCCGCGTTGCCAAGGTCGGCGATGTCGGTTTCCAGAAGATCGGCATATCCGTCCCACAATGGCATCCGCCACAGGGGATCGTCGCGCTCGGTGCCGCCCGCCAGAATCGCGTCGGCGATCGCGTCGTCATTGGAAAAAAGCGGCGGCAGATCGGGGCCAAGCGCAACGCGCGCTGCGCCGGTCAGCGTCGCGAAATCGACGATCAACTCGGGCTTGGCTTCGCCGGCCTTTGCTAACGCATCGCCCAGCACCAGCCGCCCTTCGGCATCAGTGTTACCGATCTCGACCGTCAGGCCAAGCCGGCTTTTGAGGACATCGCCGGGACGGAAGGCATCGGCCGAAATCGCATTTTCAGCCGCCGCCACCAGGCAGTGTAGTCGTAAAGGCAATCCGCTTGCCATGATCAGTTCGGCGAGAGCGAGGACGTGCGCGGCGCCGCCCATGTCCTTCTTCATCAGCCGCATGCCTGCAGCGGGCTTGATGTCGAGTCCCCCGCTGTCGAAGCTGATCCCCTTGCCGACGAGTGCGACGCGCGGGTGATCGTCCTTGCCCCACTCGATTTCGATCAGTCGCGGTGCGTGGTGCTTCGCCGCCGCACGGCCGACCGCATGAATCATCGGATAGCCCTGTTCGAGCGCCTCACCCTTGGTGACGGTCAGCTTGCCGCCATGCGCCTTGGCAATGCGCTCGGCCGCTTTTTCGATCGCTGCCGGTCCCATGTCGGCCGCGGGGGTGTTGACGAGATCGCGGACGAGCGCGGTCGCGCGCATTTCCGCGACCATGGGCGCGATCGCGCCGACATCGCTCGTCAGCAACACCCGCGCGCCTTTGACGGGCGGGTTCGATTTATAGGCATCAAAGCGGTATTGCGCGCTCATCCAGCCGAAAAGCGCCTTGCCCGGCTGCTGACCTTCGAGGCGATAGCGCCCCTCGGGCAGGAGTTGCCCGAGCTTGGCGAGGCACCATGCCGACAGGCTATCGACCTTCGCAACCGTTGTCACAACGCCCCATTTCTCGGGATCGTCGCCCGGCAGGATGGCGTGGACAAAGGCATCGGGCTTGAACCCAACAGCGGCGAGATGGGCGCGTTCGCGGGCGCTGCGGCTCTTCAGCCAATCGGCATAGCCTGCCTTGTCGACGAGGTGGATCGTGCGGGCGTCCTGTCCCTTGTCGGGCTGGATCAGGTCGGAATAGTCGGTCATGTGCGTGGTGCTAGGCGTGTCGGGATATTTTGTCGATTCCCGGCGTTGATGCTGGATGACGACCACAAAATCCTGGCCCAATGCCATCACGATCCTTGTCGGCGCGCTGTTGCTGACGGGCTGTTCCGAAGACAAGCCGACGCCGGCCGAGAAGGCGGCGGCGGCCGTGGTGCCCGGTGCCCCTCCCGGTGGAGCGGCGGATGTGGCCGCGAAGAATGCCCCTGCGTCCGACGTCAAGGAAAGCAACGACCTGATCGAATTCGCTTACGCCTATCCACGCGAAGCCGCCGAGATCCCGGAACTTGCAGAATGGCTCAACCGCGACCGCGCGACGAAGCGCGATGCTCTGATCGCCACCGCTGGGCGTGACAAGGCGGCCGCGGCGACGGGCGGCTTTCCCTATCGCCCCCAAAGCCATTTGCAGCGTTGGCAACGCATCACGAATACCCCGCGCTTCCTCAGCCTGTCGTCCGAGATCGAGACCTATGCTGGCGGCGCACATGGGATGCAGAGCTTCGACACGCTGATATGGGACCGCACCCGCCGCAAACAGCTCAAGCCGCTCGAC
>JAURVS010000071.1 GCA_030655355.1 Sphingopyxis sp. | reverse complement strand
CGGTCGCCCTCCGATATTGGCGCGACTATATCACTTCGCGCGTCGGCCGCCCATGCCGCGCAAACAGGAAAATCGCAACGCCCCATGACGACCTTAGCGACGAAGCCCGCACCGCACCGCATCATCTTTGCCAATGAAAAGGGCGGGACGGGGAAATCGACTTGTGCCGTGCATTTCGCGGTCGCGCTGGCGAGTCAGGGATGGCGCGTCGCGGGGATCGATCTCGACCCGCGGCAGCGCACCTTCCATCGCTATCTCGAAAATCGCGAACAGACCGCGACGCGCCGGGACATTGCGCTTCCGACTCCGCGCTTCGAGGTGTTCGAGGGCACGACGATCGAGGAACTCGATGCACAGGTTGCGCGGCTGAGCGAGGATGCCGACTATGTCATCGCCGACACGCCGGGCCGCGACGATATGTTCGCGCGTCACTTGGCCACGAGCGCTGACACGCTCGTCACCCCGATCAACGACAGCTTTATCGATTTCGACTTGATTGGTCAGGTCGATCCCGAAACCTTTCAGGTCGTGCGCCCGAGCTTTTATTCCGAACTCATTTGGGACACGCGCAAGACGCGCGCGAAGACCGATGGGCGGACGATCGACTGGATCATCCTGCGCAACCGCCTCCAGCATGTCGACGCGCATAATATGCGTCGCGTCGGCGAAGCGCTAACCCAGCTGTCGCGCCGTGTCGGCTTTCGCGTCATCCCGGGGCTCGGCGAGCGCGTCATCTATCGCGAGCTTTTTCCTGCGGGGCTCACGTTGCTCGACAAGGCGCATCTGGGGGGCATGGGTATTGGCCATGTCGTGGCGCGACAGGAATTGCGCGAAGCGATGGGCGGACTGAACCTTCCCGCGCGCGAGCGGTTCCATCCCGACGGTGACCTGTTCGCTGCTGCCTGACCTTTCATCTCCAAAAGGACCGACCATGACCCATGTCTTTCACCCCACGATGCTGCGCGAATATGATATTCGCGGGATCGTCGGCGATACGCTGTCGGAAGCCGATGCCTATGCTATCGGGCGCAGCTTCGCGACCTTGGTCCGGCGCGCGGGGGGCAAGCGGGTTGCAGTCGGTTATGACGGACGGCTGTCGTCACCGATGCTTGCCGATGCGTTGATCAAGGGAATCAACGAAGCGGGCGTCGATGCGCTCAATGTCGGGCTGGGGCCGACGCCGATGCTCTATTATGCGGCCGCGACCGAGGATGTGCATGGCGGCATCCAGATTACCGGAAGCCACAATCCCCCCGACTATAATGGCTTCAAATTTGTGATGCAGGGCCGCCCTTTTTATGGCGCCGACATTATGACGATCGGCACGATGGCCGCCGCAGCCGACTGGGAAAGCGGCGAGGGCACTGCAACGAGCATTGATATCATCGACGCCTATGTCGATCGGCTGGTCGAAGGCTTCGCGGGCAAGGCCTTCCGCGTCGGCTGGGACGCCGGCAATGGCGCCGCAGGGACCGTAATCGAGAAATTGACCGCGCGCCTGCCGGGCGAACATCATTTGCTGTTCACCGATATCGACGGCCATTTCCCGAATCATCACCCCGATCCGACTGAAGAAAAGAATTTGGCTGATCTGCGCAAGCTGGTCGCGGAAAAGAGTCTCGATTTCGGGGTCGCGTTCGACGGCGACGGCGACCGCATCGGCGCGATCGATGGCGAGGGCCGCGTGATCTGGGGCGACCAGCTTTTGCAGATCTATGCTGCAGCGCTGCTGGAGGACATGCCCGGAGCGACGATCATCGCCGACGTAAAGGCCAGCCAGGCCTTGTTCGACCGCGTCGCCGAACTCGGCGGCAAGCCGTTGATGTGGAAAACGGGCCACAGCCTGATCAAGGCGAAGATGAAGGAAACCGGCAGCCCGCTCGCGGGCGAAATGAGCGGTCATATCTTCTTTGCCGACCGCTATTACGGTTATGATGATGCGCCCTATGCGGCGTTGCGGTTGATCGAGGCGGCGACGAAGTTGGGGCAGAGCGTCACCGAACTGCGCGGCAATATGGCGCCGATGATCAACACGCCCGAGATGCGTTTCCAGGTCGATGAAGTCCGCAAATTTGCAATTGTCGACGAAGTGCTCGACCGGCTCGCCGCATCGGGCGCGCAGGTTGACCGCACCGATGGCGCGCGCGTGCTGACCGACGATGGCTGGTGGCTGCTTCGCGCGTCGAACACTCAGGACGTGCTCGTTGCGCGGGCCGAAGCAAAGGATGAGGCGGCGCTGGCCCGCCTGCTCGCCGCGATCGATGACCAGCTTGCCCTGTCGGGCATCGAGCGCGGGCCGCAGGCGGCGCATTAGGGCTCACCTGGTCCTCGCTAGTGTGACGCTTGTGGCCGCCCTGCAAAAATCTTGCCAGATTGACGTTCGCCGCGTCGCTGGGGTAACGCCGCACGGGGCTAGAACGGAAACGACCAGTTTATGAGCGACGAATCCACTGTGGGAACGCTTTCGGAAGCCGACCATGGCGTCACCGACCATAAGGCGCACGTTCGCGAAGACGCAGCGGCCGGCAACGGCCTTGCGGTGATTTCGATCGCGAAAAGCTATGACAAGCGCACTGTCCTGTCTGATGTGTCCCTGTCGGTCGGTAAGGGCGAGGTCGTCGGCCTCCTCGGTCCGAACGGCGCAGGCAAGACGACCTGTTTCTATTCGATCATGGGGCTGGTGAAGCCCGACGCTGGGCGCATCATGCTCGACGGCGCCGATATCACCGCTCTTCCGATGTACCGCCGCGCTATCCTCGGCCTAGGTTATCTGCCGCAGGAAACGTCGATTTTTCGCGGCATGACTGTCGCGCAGAATATCGGCGCGGTGCTCGAACTCAGCGAGCCCGACAAAGTAGAGCGCGAGCGCCGGCTCGAGGAATTGCTCGACGAATTCGGGCTGACGAGGCTGCGCGATTCGGCGGCGATGGCGCTGTCGGGGGGCGAACGGCGTCGCGCCGAAATCGCGCGCGCGCTGGCGGCCAACCCGTCGATCATGCTGCTCGATGAACCCTTCGCGGGCATCGATCCGCTTTCGATCAGCGACATCCGCGATCTTGTGGTCGATCTGAAGACGCGCGGAATCGGCGTATTGATCACCGATCACAATGTGCGCGAGACGCTCGATCTCGTCGACCGCGCCTGCATCATCTATGACGGCAAGGTTTTGCTTGCCGGCTCACCCGAAGAGCTTGTCGCCGACCCCGAGGTCCGCCGCCTCTACCTCGGCGAGGGCTTCTCCTTGTGATGTGGTGAACTGCTGATGGCGTTGGGTCCGCGCCTCGATCTCCGCCAGTCGCAATCGCTGGTGATGACGCCGCAGCTTCAGCAAGC
>JAURVS010000264.1 GCA_030655355.1 Sphingopyxis sp. | reverse complement strand
CATCCTCGACATCGACATGACAATGATGCGCCAAACACCCCGCCTCGCCGCGCGACCGCGCGCTATGCTCGGCGCCGAGCGCAATCATGCGCTCGCGATGTTCGGAGGTCAGGGTGACGTGGCCGGTGATTAGGATCATTTGCCTGGCGCCTAAAAGTTATCTACGAAAGGTTGATCTGGAACATCTACCGCCTCATCGCCGAACTGTGATTGCACGGTGAGGTGAAGATTGATCCGAGACAATGCGGCTCCTTCTGTTCCACGAATTCCATTAGGAACTCCGAGCGCAGTGCATTCGATTGAATATTTTCCCCAACAGTCTTGCACGTCAGACCATCCGTCGTCCGCGACTGCTCTCGTTGCGATCTCGCGATACGTTCGTTCTGGTCCCGTAATACGATAGCTGGTCCAGTCCCGATCTCCTGCCAGATCAATTCTGGCCGGTGGAGTGCCGCCTCCGCCTTCATTTGATTTTCGGGTGCTCCCCCAATCGCCATAGATCAAATCAGCAATGTTGTTCCGCTGCCTAAGTCGATTGAAAAGTTCCCGATCATCGATCGTAAAAGATCCTCGATGCTCGATGTGATTAAACGAGTCCGGAAAACTGCTGGATAGGCAGCTAATTTCCGCGTTCTCATTCCAATCAGTAATTCGCGAAATGATCTGAGAAGCCCACATTTCTTGCTGCAGGACATCTTTTTGCCATCCCACGTCGACCGCGAACAAAGTGTCGTCAACATGTGCGTGCTGAAAGACTTGGTCGAGAATATCCGGCTTGTCTCTTTCAATTCGAATGACCACGCCTCGACCCAAGGCATCCACTTTTTCAAATTGCTCGCCTATATGAGGCTCTACGGCTTTCACTTGGAGAACCGGCACGGCGCCAGAAAGCGATTCAATCATTCTGTAATAATTAGAAAAACTGTCATTTGGAGAAAATAGCTGATTAAATTGCTCCTGCGCATCTAGGTCGCTCGCGACGTTGAATTTGCTTTCGTCTAAGTCCAACGCAAACCGGCGGTTTCCAATCACTGCGTCTATTTTCTCAATCATCGCAGAGAGTTGGCCCGCATTTGGCCATGGCCGCATGACTATTATGAAGAAAATATTGTCTTTCACAAAATCATCAAGCTTCTCGATCGCTTTAATTTCGGCTCGTTTAGAGTGAAGCAACGGAACATAAGAAATCCCAGCGAGCATCTATTACTCCATTCGCAGTCGAACTTTCATAGCGGGCAGAGAGACACGAAACTTCCGGGCCAAAGCAGTAGCCGTTGCTTCGTCACGCACGCTCCCAAGTTCCCTAAGTCCAGATTCAATTGCATCGTATGGCATAAGAATATCAGCAGCAAGCCTGTTTGCTTCGACCTCATGCTTAGAACTTAGCGCTGATCGATACATAATCGAGTCCACAATGCCATTTTTTATAAGATTCCGATGCAACAAAAAATGCGCAATCTCGTGAGCGACAGTAAATCTCTGCCGCTCCTCCGACTCGAATTTGTTTACCTTAATAAGAAAGCCATCACCCTCGGCTGGTTCAATTAAACCGGATATCTTCGGGCTAAGCGAGGCCCGCCGTACATCAAGGCCCAAATCCGCCGCCAACGCGCCAATTCTTACAGGAACTTCCGACCTATATCGATCCAATATCTCTTTCTGCTTTGCATCAATCATCTGCGTTCGCCCGCAGGCAGATCTTCAAATCTTTCGTCATCAATTTCCGTCTCTGCTGCAACACCTTCGTAAACCACTTCTCGTACACTTCTTCTTATATCATCTCTCAGCGGATTTCCTTCTTCTAGCTGCCGTCTAATATAGTCGTGCGAATGATCACGAAGCTTATCTTCGATCGAATTCCATCCGAGAACTGCCAATATTCCGATGAAAACAGCTAGAGCAGTTAGAATGATACCGAGAGACGTCAGCATAATTGAGATGAAATCAACGTAAGAAATCTCTAACGAGCTCGGAGCAAAGTGACGTGACATCACTCCTCCGATTAGTCCAGAAACGACCATGCACACTAGGAATGCTGCAACGAAAAGTATTTTTTTGGACATTTGCGCCGCCTCCGGTGCGAACATAAGAAGAACGATGAGTGGTGTCAATGCGTCCCGTATACGGAGACTAGCCCGCGCTCCCATGACACATATATGACACCAACTGTCACATACACGTCACACAACTCGCCCAGAGGGCAGTCAGCGAGTCGCTGCAGGGGTGGCGGCTTGGTTCGGTAACGACCCCTTTACAGGATTTCCCATGGCTCAGACATTCGCCCCCCGCGTTCTTGGCGCCGTCGGCGTCGCCGTGTGCGCGCTGGCGCTTTCCGCTTGTCAGGACCAGGCCTCTTCGGGCGGCGGTGCGCGTGATTATATCAGCGCAGTCGGCTCCTCGACTGTCTATCCCTTTGCCACCACAGTGGGCGAGAAGTTCGCCGAAGCGACGGGCAACAAGACCCCCAAGATCGACAGCACGGGCACCGGCGGCGGTTTCGAGCGCTTCTGCGCCGGCGTCGGCGGCGACACCCCCGACATCGCGAACGCCTCGCGCCGTATCAAGAAGAAGGAATTCGACACCTGCGTCAAAAATGGCGTGAAGGACATTGTCGAAGTCCAGATCGGTATCGATGGCATCGCGCTGGGCGAAGCAACGCGCGGCCCCGGGTTCAAGCTGTCGGAAGAAGATGTCTACAAGGCGCTCGCGGCGAACCCCTATGGCAAGCCGAACACCGCCAAGACGTGGAAAGATGTGAACCCCGCGCTCCCCGCGGTCGCGATTTCGGTCTTTGGCCCGCCGTCGACCAGCGGCACCTATGACGCATTCAAGGAACTGATCCTCGGCAAGGGCTGCGATGCCAATGCAGAGATGAAGGCGCTGAAGGACAGCGACAAGGAAAAGCATGAAGCGGTCTGCACCGCGCTGCGCGGCGCCCCCTTCTATGTCGAGCAGGGCGAGAATGATAACCTGATCATCTCGAAGCTCGACAAGAACCCGACCAGCCTCGGCATCTTCGGCTTCTCCTATCTCGATGCGAACAAGGACAAGATCAAGGCGGTCCCGGTTCAGGGCGTCGCCCCGAGCTATGCCGCGATCGCCGACGGCAGCTATCCCGGTTCGCGTCCGCTGTTCATCTATATCAAGAAGGCGCATGTCGGCGTCGTCCCCGGTCTCGCCGAATATGTCGCCGAGTTCCTGAAGGGCGCAGGCGACGGCGGCTATCTCAACACCAAGGGCCTGATCGTGTCGCCCAAGGCGATTGCGGACACCGCCGCGGCGAACGGCAAGGGCATGACCGCACTCGACGGTTCGGCGCTCAAGTAATTTCCTCCCGCTGGTGGCCGGACGGGTTCGCTCCTTCGGCCACCGTCTTTTTCGGATCGTCATTGCGAGCGAAGCGAAGCAATCTCCAGCGTGCCTCCAGGCATGTCGATGGCTTGAGATTGCTTCGTGGCTACGCTCCTCGCAATGACGAAGGTTTTGCCCGGATGAGGACCTAAGTGACCTTTAACGCCGCCGCTCTTTTGCTTTTGATTGCGGGCCTTGCGCTGATCGGCTGGCTGGCCGGTCGCGCGCGGTCGAACATGCTTGCGGGCCGGTCGGGCACCAAGCTGCATTCGCGCCCGCAATATCATGGCTGGTACGTCGCGCTGTGGCTGTTCGCCCCCGCGGCGCTGTTCCTCGCCGTCTGGGCCAGCGTGTCGCCCGCACTGATCACCAATCAGGTGCTGTCGAGCGAGGCGGCGCAAAGCCTCCCCTCCTTCGGCTTCGAACGCGGCGCGATCCTGTCTGATGCGCGCAGCGTTGCGCTGGGTGGCCAGGACAAGGTTCGCCTGCCCGCCGCCGCGCCGCTGGTGAAGCCCTATGCCGATGCGAGCCACAAATATGCGTGGATCGGCATCGCCGCGATGCTGGCGCTGGCGCTGGCGGGCGGCCTCTATGCCTTCACGCGCATCCGTCCCGATTTCCGGGCACGGACGCGCGTCGAAAAGATCGTGATGCTGCTGTTGCTGCTCGCGTCGCTCGTCGCGATCCTCACGACCTTTGGCATCGTGCTGTCCTTGCTCTTTGAATCGATCCGCTTCTTCCGCCTCGTTTCGCCCGCCGAACTGTTGTTCGGCACCAATTGGGCGCCGACGAGCGGCGAGCCGCAGCCCGACACCTTCGGCGGCATTCCTTTGTTCTGGGGCACAGTGCTGATCGGCACGATCATCGCGATGATCGTCGCGATCCCGATCGGGATGATGACCGCAGTCTATCTGACCCAATATGCCGCCCCCGTGGTGCGCAAATGGGTGAAGCCGATCCTCGAGATTCTCGCGGGCGTGCCGACCGTCGTCTACGGATATTTCGCCGCGCTGACCGTCGCGCCGGCGCTGCGCGAATTTGCGGTGCTGCTCGGCATTCCCAATGCCTCGACCGAAAGCGCGCTTGCCGCGGGTATCGTGATGGGCGTGATGATCATTCCGTTCGTTTCCTCGATGGCCGACGACAGCATCAACGCGGTGCCGCAGGCGATGCGCGACGGGTCGCTGGCGCTCGGCGCGACGCCGAACGAGACGATCCGTCAGGTGCTGATCCCTGCCGCGCTTCCGGGCGTGATGGGCGGCATATTGCTCGCGGTCAGCCGCGCGATCGGCGAGACGATGATCGTGGTGATGGCGGCGGGCCTCTCGGCCAATATGACCGCCAACCCCTTCGCCAGCGTCACCACGGTGACCGCGCAGATCGTCAAGCTGCTCACCGGCGATCAGGAGTTCGACAGCGCGAAAACGCTCGCCGCCTTCGCGCTCGGCCTCGTCCTGTTCATCGTTACGCTGTTGCTCAACATCGTCGCGCTGCGCATCGTCAAAAAGTATCGTGAAGCTTATGAATAGGCAGACCGCCCCCACCGACTGGAAAGGCTCCGTGATGCAGACGCGCATCGCGAAGCGCTACGCCGCCGAACGCCGCTTCAAGCTGCTCGGGCTGGGCGCGGTGTTGCTCTCGGGCGCTTTCCTCGCTTTCCTTCTGTTCGTGATGGTCGGCAACGGCGCGCGCGGCTTTACCTATACGCATGTCGCAGTACCGATCGATTTCAAGGCGATGCCGCTGACGATCGATACGTCGCGGCTCGGCGATGCCGACGCCGATCAGGTGATCGCGAACGCCGGCCTGTCGGACATCGTCGCCTTTGCCGCCGACGAGGCGCTGGGCAATGGCGGGTCCGACCTGATTTCCGAGAACGCCTGGAAAGAGGTGCGCTCGCAGATCAAGGACGATCCCGAATTGCTGAACACCAAGACGGTGTTCGAACTGCCCGCCTCGTCCGCAGTCGACATCGCCGCCAAGGAAGGCGCCAAGGGCGCGCTCGGCGCAAAGGTTATAGCGCTGGAGAAGGACGGCAAGCTGTCGACCGGCATCCACTGGCCCTTCTTCAAGAACGCCGATGCCACCGATCCGGCGGTTGCGGGCATCTGGGGCGCGCTCAAGGGGTCGGTGCTGACGATCTTCATCGCCTTCATCATCGCCTTCCCGACCGGTGTGCTCGCGGCGCTCTATCTCGAGGAATATGCCGCGAAGAACCGCTGGACCGACCTCATTGAAGTGTCGATCAACAACCTCGCCGCGGTGCCCTCGATCATCTTCGGCTTGCTCGCGCTCGCGGTGTTCATCAACTGGTTCGGCCTGTGTCAGGCAAGCCCGCTCGTCGGCGGGCTCACGCTCGCGCTGATGACGATGCCGGTGATCGTGATCGCCAGCCGCAACGCGATCAAGTCGGTACCGCCGTCGATCCGCGACGCGGCGCTCGGCGTCGGTGCCAGCCCGGTGCAGGTCGTCTTCCACCACGTCCTGCCGCTTGCCCTGCCCGGCATCCTCACCGGCACGATCATCGGCATGGCGCGCGCGCTGGGCGAGACCGCGCCGCTGCTTCTCGTCGGGATGCGCGCCTTTATCGGTGACGTTCCGGGCGGCATCTGCTCGCCCTCGACCGTGCTGCCGATGCAGATCTTCCTCTGGTCGGACGAAGTCGACCGGGGCTTTGTCGAGAAAACCTCCGCCGCGATCATCGTGCTGCTTATCGTGCTGCTGTCGATGAACGCCTTTGCGATCTATCTTCGCAACAAATTCGAAAAACGCTGGTGACCCCATGACCCAAGACGATCTTACCATCGCCGACCCCAAGATGAAGGCGCACGGCGTCAACGTTTTCTACGGCGAAAAACAGGCGATCAACGACGTCTCGATCGATGTCGGCACCGACCTTGTCACCGCCTTCATCGGCCCGTCAGGCTGCGGCAAGTCGACTTTCCTACGCTCGCTGAACCGCATGAACGACACCGTCGCCAGCGCGAAGGTGACGGGCCAGATCGAACTCGACGGCGAGGATATCTACGCGCCGTCGATGGACGTCGTTCAGCTGCGCGCGCGCGTCGGCATGGTGTTTCAGAAACCGAACCCCTTCCCCAAGTCGATCTATGACAATGTCGGCTATGGCCCGCGCATCCACGGCCTCGCGCCGAGCAAAGCCGACCTCGACGTCGTCGTCGAACGCGCGCTGGTCCGCGCTGGCTTGTGGGACGAGGTCAAGGACCGGCTTGCCGAAAGCGGCACTGCACTCTCGGGTGGTCAGCAGCAGCGTCTATGCATTGCGCGCGCGATCGCGGTCGATCCCGAAGTCATCCTGATGGACGAGCCCTGCTCGGCGCTCGACCCGATCGCGACCGCGAAGATCGAGGAACTGATCCACGAACTGCGCGGCAAATATGCTATCGTGATCGTCACGCATAACATGCAGCAGGCGGCCCGCGTGTCGCAGCGCACCGCCTTTTTCCACCTCGGAACACTGGTTGAGTACGGCAAGACGACCGACATCTTCACCAATCCGAAGCAGGAACGCACCAAGGACTATATCACCGGCCGCTACGGTTGATCCGTAGCCGCGAAAGGACAAGACGATGGCAGTAGTCAACGATCATACCGTCAAGGCTTTCGACGAGGATCTGAACCGCCTGCGCGGACTGATCAGCGAAATGGGCGGGCGCGCCGAACAGGCGCTGCTCCAGGCGATGACCGCGCTTAACAAGGGCGACCTCGACCTCGCCGCACAGGTCGTGCGCGACGACAAGAAGATCGATGCGCTCGAAAGCGAAGTCGAACAGCTCGCGGTGCAGACGATCGCGCTGCGTGCGCCGATGGCCGACGATCTGCGCGAGATGATCGCAGCGCTCAAGATCGTGTCGGTCGTCGAACGCATCGGCGACTATGGCAAGAATATCGCCAAGCGCGTCGCGCTGATGGACCAGACGCGGTCGATCGAGGCGATCCCGCTGCTGATGTCGATGTCGAGCATCGTTGCCGAACTGATCCACGACGCGCTCGACAGCTTTGCCGCGCGCGACGCCGAACTGGCGGTGCGGGTGACGGTGCGCGACAAGAATGTCGACGATTTCTACAACAGCATCTTTCGCACGCTCGTGACCTTCATGATGGAAAATCCGAAATATATCTCGGAAAGCGCGCATTTGCTGTTCGTCGCGAAGAATCTGGAACGCATGGGCGACCATGCGACCAACATCGCCGAGATGGTCTATTATGTCGTGACAGGCGAGCGGATGGAGGAGCGCGAGCGCGGCGAACAGCCCGAAGATGGCGCAGCGGAGCAGGAGCAAGCCTGATGCCGCAGCCCGACCTGCTGCTCATCGAGGATGACGAGGCGATTGCCGAGCTCATCGTCTGGCATTTCGCCCGCGAAGGTTTTTCGGTCCGTCAGACCCCCGACGGCGAGCAAGCGCTTGTCCTCGTCGAGGAACGCGTACCCGACATCGTCCTGCTCGACTGGATGATCGAGAGCCTGCCCGGCATCGAGGTGTGCCGCCGCCTGCGCCGCAATCCGAAATCGGCGAACGTCCCGATCATCATGCTCACCGCACGAGGCGAGGAAGAGGACCGCATCCGCGGGCTCGAGACCGGCGCCGACGATTATGTCACCAAGCCGTTCAGTCCGCGCGAACTCGTCGCTCGCGTTCAGGCGGTGCTTCGCCGCCTGCGTCCCGCACTCGCGGGCGAGATGCTGACCTATGCCGACATCGAGCTCGACTCAGTCGCGCACAAGGTCGTGCGCAACAGCCAGATCGTCGCAATGGGCCCGACCGAATTCCGCCTGCTCCGCCATTTCATGGAGCATCCGGGCCGCGTCTTCTCACGCGGGCAGTTGCTCGACAGCGTGTGGGGCCAGGACAGCGACATCGAACTGCGCACCGTCGACGTCCACATCCGCCGCCTGCGCAAGGCGATCAACCTGCCCGGCACGACCGATATCATCCGGACGGTGCGATCGGCGGGCTACGCGCTGGATTCAGGAAAAAGCGTTTGAGTAAATGCGCTGACTAGCCCGAGCTTGGCCTAGCGCCCCGATGCCCGGTCAGCCAAAGTACCGACGGAACCAACCGCGCTTTTGAGGAATAATCGGCGGCTGTCCGGACAGCCGCACCAGATAATTGCCCAAGATGGCGGCTTGCTGCTTCGTCATGAGGCACCGAAATAAATCGGGATCGTGCTGCTTGGCGGCTTCCGAACTCTGCACGCTTTCAAGTCGGAGAAGTATACGGTCGCCCGCGTCATGGTGTGTCCAGCCGACC
>JAURVS010000261.1 GCA_030655355.1 Sphingopyxis sp. | reverse complement strand
CTGATAAACAGGCGGGCGACCGAAAAAGACTGTTCCCCGTCTCGGCTGGAAATTAAGAAGGGCAAATCCCCTTCACCAACTGTCTCGGACGGAATTGCCGCAGGCGAACCCTTGGCAACACGGGGGCGCTAATAAAGATCGCGGGCGCAGAGTCAAGGCGCGATGGGCTGAAGATCGGCCGTTTGTTGACGTTGCAATGGTCCACGCTCGGTGGGCGCGGACGTTACGCGTCCGCTCCGCAGCGGGGAACTCCGACATCTTCATCCTCGTCATCCCGGGGTCGAGCCGGGGATGACGAGAAGTTTAGCAGGCGCGCGGGACTTCGCCTTAGCTCCGAACCAGAAGCCAATCCGAAGCTTGGCCCTTCGCCTGTCCTTTTCTATGTCAGCACCATGATCAGCATCCGCCCTTCCACGCCCGCCGATGGTGAGCGCGCCGTCCAGATCTGGCGCGACGCCGTCGATGCGACGCATGATTTCCTTACCTCCGAGGACCGGAACGCGATCGAAGCAGAAGTCCGATCATTCCTCCCACTCGCCCCGCTTTGGCTCGCGGTCGATGCCGATGACCGGGCGATCGGCTTCCTGTTGCTCGACGATGCGAGCATGGAAGCCTTGTTCATCGATCCGGCGCATCGAGGTGCAGGGGTGGGTCGCGCACTTGTCGCGCATGCGTTGGCCGATCACCCGATACTAACTACCGAAGTAAACGAACAGAACGCGCAAGCCGTTGGCTTTTACGAACGCCTTGGGTTTCTACCGATCGGGCGGTCCGAACGCGATGGCCAAGGCCGGCCCTATCCGCTGATCCACTTGCGCTTCGCGCCCCAAAACTGATCGCGCTGCTGTGCGAACCAAAAAAAATCCACCTTCGGCCCTTGTGAAATATATCATAAGATATATCTTAGACGCATCTAGAATCACTCTAAGGAACGAAAATGATTTTCTATGCAAAAATGAGCGGCCGCGATTGTGGCGGGCGGCACGCGATGCATCGCGGCGGACGTGGCTTTGGCCATGGTTTCGGACACGGCTTTGGCGGCGGTGGTCGACGGGGCGGTGGCGGCCGCGGCGAGCGCGGCGAACGCCGACGCATGTTCGATGGCGGTGAGTTGCGGCTTGTGCTGCTCAAGCTGATCGCCGACGAACCGCGCCACGGTTACGACCTGATCCGCCGGATCGAGGAACTCACCGGTGGCACCTATGCACCGAGCGCAGGTGTCATCTATCCGACTCTGACGATGCTCGACGATATGGATCTGATCGCAGCGCAGGAAAGCGACGGCGCGAAAAAGTTGTTCGCGATCACTGACGCAGGGCGCGCCGAGCTGGAAGCCAATCAGGACATCGTCGAAGCCGCGCTCGCGCGCCTGACCGCGGTCGGCGAAGAGACGCAGCGCACGGACTCGGCATCGGTTCGCCGCGCAATGGGCAATTTGCGCCAGGTCCTGGTGAACCGGCTCGGCGACCGCGACCTCGACACCGCTGCGCTGAACGACATCGTCGCGTTAATCGACGAGGCGGCACAAAAGATCGAACGACTGTAAGGAAGAGCAATGACCATTTCATCGGCAGCCCGCGTGCCAACGGCGCATGCGAGCAAATATCTCCAGCAGCTTTGCAAGCATTGGCAGCATAATCTGGCGGTCGAGTTCACCGCCGACCATGGCACTGTGACCTTCCCCAAGGACGCACGCGGTGCCGATTGGCCCGGCGACGGGGTAGTGACCTTTGATGCAGAAGCCGATGCGCTGACGGTCCGCATCGATGCCAGCATCCAGGGTCAGCTTGAGGGTCTGGAAGGCGCCGTCGCGCGCCATCTCGACCGCTTCGCCTTTCGCGAGGCTCCCCTGCCCTTCGACTGGCAGCCGGTCTCCGGCTGACCAAGCCGAACGTCTCCGCGCCTTGCCTGAATTTGACAAGGCGCGGGGCCGATCAGCCAATGACGGCGTGGCGGCGGGCGTAGAGGAAATAGACGCCCAACCCGACGACATTCCAAACGAAGAACCAAAGTTGCGTCTGCGCCGGCAGACTGAAGAACAGGTAGATACAACCGAACACCGCGATGCTGCCAATAACCCAAGGCATCGGCGCGCGGAATGTGCGCGGCGCATCGGGCGCGCGGCGACGCATGATGAGCATGCAGATCGACACCGCGGTGAAGGCGGCAAGCGTGCCGGCATTGGCCAGCGCGGCAAGTTCGCCAAGCGGAATAAAGCCCGCAAGCACCGCGACAACGAGCGCAGTGAAAATCGTGATCCGGACCGGGGTGCCCCGCGAGGACAGTTTTGCAAGGCTGGCGGGCAAAAGTCCGTCACGCGCCATGGTGAAGAAGATGCGGCTCTGGCCATAGAAAAACGCGAGAATGACCGTCGGCAGCGCGATGATCGCCGAGACCGCAAGATATTGCGCCGCAAGCGGGCTGCCAAGTTCGCGCAAAATCAGTGCGAGCGGCTCGGGACTGTTGGCGAAGCGCGTGTAGGAAATCGCCCCCACTGCAGCGACGGCGACAGCGATATAGATCACGACGCAGACGAACATCGATCCGACGATCCCGATTTTGAGATCGCGGTCGGGATTGCGCGTTTCTTCAGCCGCAGTTGCGATGGCATCGAAGCCGTAAAAGGCAAAGAAGATGATCGCCGCGGCGGCCATGACGCCGCGCTCGACGCCGTCGGGACCGATATGCTTGGGAAAGCCATAGGGGCTGAATGGCTCGAGATTGGCAGCGTTGAAAGCGGGAAGCGCTACCGCGACGAAGATGATCAGCGCGACGACTTTCACCAGCACGAGGATCGCATTAAGCGTCGCGCTTTCGCGTGTTCCGACAAGCAGAAGTCCGGCGACAACCGCGATGATTGCGATCGCGGGTACGTTGACGATGCCGCCAAGCTCGGGGCCCTGCATCAACGCCATCGGAACACCCGCCCATGCTTCTAGCAACGGCGCAGCATAGCCGGACCAGCCGACCGCTACCGCACTTACGACGAGTGAATATTCGAGGATTAGGCTCCAGCCAACAATCCAGGCGAGCAGCTCGCCGATCACGACATAGCTATAGGTGTAAGCGCTGCCCGACGCGGGGATCATCGTTGCCATTTCGGCGTAAGCCAGCGCGGCGCAGGCGCAAATCAGGCCCGCAATAGCAAAGGACAGAATGACGGCAGGCCCGGCCTTGTCGGCCCCGACCCCGATCAACGTCAAGATTCCAGTGCCGACGATCGCGCCGACGCCAAGCGCAATCAGGTGCGGCCAGCCGAGCGTCCGTGCAAGCGCATGTCCTTCCTGTTGTTCCGGAACGATCGGCTTACGGCGGAACAGGCTGTTGGTCATGCGGTAGGCTCCCCTTGTGTTTTTTTCGCTTGTAAGGTCGCGGACATACAGCGCAACCCCGCCCGGCTGGATTACAGCAATGCCTCGATCGCTTCGGCCAATTTGGCGTCGCGTTCGGACAAGCCATCGGCGTCGTGCGTCGTCAGCAGGATATCGACGCGATTATAAACGTTCGACCATTCGGGGTGATGGTCCATCTTTTCCGCGATGATCGCGACGCTCGCCATGAAGCCGAAGGCCTGCGCAAAATCGGCAAAAGTGAAGCGGCGCGTAATCGCGTCGCGCGTCGTCTCGTGCGTCCAGCTGGGAAAGCGGGCGAGCAGCGCGGTGCGGGCGTCGTCGTCGAATTTCTGGACCATCTCTTTTTCTCCCGCTGGTCAATGTCGTGCGCCCGCCATAAGGAAGGGCGCGATGAGCGACAAGACCGCCCTCCCCGATTTACCGCCTGGCTGGACCGGCGGCGCGCCTGACGCCGATGCGCTCTACGCCATGGCCGAGGCGGCGCTCGAAAATATGCCCGCCGTCTTTACGCCGCATATCGAAGGCGTCGTCGTTGCGATCGAGGAATTTGCCGACGACGAAATGCTCGCGTCGCTTGAGATCGAACATCCCTATGAACTCACCGGGCTTTACGAGGGCCGTCCGCTGACTGAGCGGAGTATCGGCGAAAGTGGCGGAATGCCCGACCGCGTCACGCTTTACCGGATCCCGATCCTTGTCGAATGGATCGAGACCGGCGAGCGGCTCGATATGCTGGTGCGGCATGTCCTGATTCACGAGATCGGCCATCATTTCGGCTTTTCGGACGACGATATGCACGCGCTGGAAGATATGGCGTGAGCGAATTGCTGGCGCTGAACCAGATTGCGTGCATTCGCGGCGACCGGCTGCTCTTCGAAAATCTGTCCCTGTCGCTCGAACGCGGCGATGCACTCTGGCTCCGCGGTCCGAACGGCGCGGGAAAGTCGAGCTTGATCCGGCTCGCCGCCGGGCTGTTGCGGCCCGCGGCGGGATCGGTCGAACGCTATGGCCGCTGCGCGCTGATCGACGAGGCGGCGGCACTCGATACCGAACTCCCCTTGCGCCGCGCGCTCGATTTCTGGGCGCGGATCGATACCGTTGACGGCCACACGGTAGACCGCGCGATGGACGATATGGCGCTCATGCCGCTCGCCGAGGTTCCGGTTTCGATGCTCTCGACCGGGCAGCGCAAGCGCGCGGCAATGGTGCGCGTGATTGCCTCGAGCGCGCCGATCTGGCTGCTCGACGAACCCGCTAACGGCATGGACGACGCTGCGCAGGCGCGGCTCGTTGCCGCTATTGCAAAGCATCGTGAGAATGGGGGCGCGGTTCTGCTCGCTTCGCATTTCGCGCTCGATCTTGCCGATCTGGCCGAGTTCGACATGGGCGCGCTCGCATGACCGCGTTGCTGGCCCTCTTCTGGCGCGACCTCCAGCGGGCGTGGGGCAGCGGGGCGCTGTGGTTGCCGGTGCTGTTCTTCCTGCTCGTCGCCACCGCCTTTCCTTTTGCGGTAGGACCGGATGCCCCCTTGCTGCGGCGCGCCGGCGGCGGGATGGTGTGGGTGGCCGCGCTGCTCGCAGCGCTGTTACCGATCGACCGGCTGGTGCGGCCCGACCGCGATGCCGGCATCCTTGACCAACTGGCGGTGCGCGGTATCGCCGACGAAGTCATCGCGGCGGTAAAGATCGCCGCGCATGCGATCGCATTCGGCCTGCCGCTGATGATCGCTCTGTTCCCTGCCGCGGCATTGCTCGCACAGGATGCGGAGCGCACCCGATTGTTGGCGACGGGGATTGCCATCGCGATTCCGGCGCTCGCCTCGCTCGCAGTGCTCAGCGCGGCGCTGACGGCGAACGTCAAGGGCGGGAGCGCGATCGGCGGTCT
>JAURVS010000228.1 GCA_030655355.1 Sphingopyxis sp. | reverse complement strand
TCGACATCGATAAGGTCGTCGAGCTCGGGGTCGCGAACAGGCCGCAACGTCACAATGGCGCCTTCATGAGACACCGTGACGGGCGCCTGACTGTCCGAAAAGTCGATGCTTTTGCTAAGCTGCGCCGCAGCGGGTGCGCTGCCCGCGCTCATAGCGGCCGACAGTGCAATCAACCATTTCATTCCAGAAACTCCCCCAGCGGCGATATCAGCATCATGCCGCGGCCCTTCTATTCGGACATCCGTCTCGCGCAAGAGGTCAGCCCGAATGATCTGCGCTCCGGTCGATCGGCAAATATTCCCGAGGGCGCTGAAATGGCGCGACGTTGTCGCCACCGGTGCTAAAGGACGGTGGGGCGCGCAATGCACAGTCGGGGGAATGACAATGATCGCAACCATGTTGCTGGCAACCAGCATGGCCGCAAATGTGCCAGCATGTTCCGCCGAGAAGGCAATCTATGCCTTGCGCGGCACGCCAGATGTGACCGCCGGTTTCGCCCGACAGCGGTTCCAGGTCAATTTCAGCAGCGACCTGTTTTTCTGGGTTGAAGTCGAGGGGCGCCGGAGGTGGTTTTCCTTCAACGCACCCAACGGCTATGGCGGCGTGTATCTGACGCCCGACCGCGATCCCGCCACGCTCACCGAGGCTGATCAGGAAGCCGGGGCGCCCGACAAGGCAGAGGAGCCGCCGCAGGTCGATTTCGACATGTTCGACGCGAATTACGATGTGATCGATGCGGTGCCGCAAGCGGATAGTGCTGCCCCGGCGCATCTTTTCGCGCGCGGTCTTGGACCTTTGCTTTGGTACAATCCGGCCGCGGCCGCCAATGGCGACAGCACCGCGACGGCGGTCTCCATTCCGATCGCGATGTATGATCTGACGCGCTGTGAAGCGGCCGGTAAGAATAGCGGCGGCTGACCCTTATTCGTCTTCGCTGATTTGGCAGATGCCAAGCGAATGGAACAGATCTTGGGCGGCTTCGACTCTGCCCGCCAGGCTGGCGTCGATCAATATCAAAGCCTCGGCCTTGGCGAGTTCAATCTTCTGGTCGATTTCCGGCGTCTCCTCGAGCATGAGGATCATCGCCATCGACGCGAGTTCCGTCGATGGCGGCTTCAGCGCAACCGGAAGTGGCTGAAGCCGCTCTGCGGGCAGTTTGCCGCTGCTGATCGACGTGCTCCATGCGTCCCAGTAGCCAGCGCAATAAGCGTAATCGCTGGCCTCGGAGGGGCGGGCATCGGATTTATCTGCCGTCGCATAGGCTTTGGCGCCGGCGAGGAAGGCGTCGTCTGCAGCCAGCGCGGGCACGGCTCCCAGGGCAAGAGCCGCGGCGACAAACATTCCGATGGCCTGTTTCATTTGATGTGCTTTCAGAGTTTGGTCGGCTTCCCGATGGGGAGTGCTGTCTCGAGATATTACTGAAGTCAGCATTCGCGCGCGAAGCATGGAATAGGCGGCCATGAAATGCCGGTCCTGTGCGAGCTAAAAATGGTCGAGCGACGACAGCAGTTCAATCGGGCCGATCGCAACGCCCGAACGCGGACCGATCTCAGCTACCGCAATCTTCGACGTCTTCAAATGCCATCAGCATTTGGTCAGTGGAGCCGCCGAAAGCGTCTAGCTGTTTTTTATAGGCCTCATTCACTCCACGAAATTCACTTTTGAAACTCTCTTCGGACAGGCCGTCACGCTTATTCTGTTGAATGACAGGCTCGAGAAAGGCGTCCGCCCTTTTCTGGTATTTGGCTTTCTCCTCCGGAATTTTGGAAATATCCGACAGGGCGAGAGCCGCAGCCGCGCAGCGTAGCGCTTCGGCGCGCGAATGCGATGGAACTTGCGCGAATGCTTGCGCTGAAATTGCGAACGCGACGATGAGTGAAAGTTTACGGATCATGATTTCCCCACAGATAGCGAATTTGGTCGTGAGATATTTTGTTAGATATCGTCGTGAAATTTCGCAACGTCTGAGCTATGTGGCTGCGCCCGAAATTTTCGAGACACAGGTTGCGTGGAAAATAACTTGTGCAGTGTCCGCTGCCCTCATTCGGAAACGACGCCGATCTCCTAATTTCGTGGTTGGCTGCAGGGCTCAGCTCAATGACGGAGGCTGGCCTTTAGGTGATTGTCCGCTTCTGCCGGGAAATCTCGAATAGCAGACTGTCCGCTTGGTACCCGAACGGCGGCTTTCACGCACCCGTCGCAGTGGGCTACGACCAACATGAGGCGCAAGGTACCGATCGCGCATCAGTCGAAGAGCGATAGTCGCGCCGCTATTCGCACGTCGGAATGCCACCGACCTGCTGGCTCATGCGTATGGCAGACATGACCGAAACTCTTATCACCCTGCAGCGAAAAATGGAGGCCGCGGTCGAGGCTCTGGATTTTGAAGAGGCCAAAAGATGTCGGGACAAGATCAGCCTGATGCGTAGCGGCGCCACGGCCACGGAAGCCGAAGAAGCCGATTT